>DHAI01000030.1:0-1074 GCA_002397355.1 Ruminococcaceae bacterium UBA4958
CCATGATGGAAGCGACGTGGAAAAACTCCGCCGAAGAGGAAAAGGCCACCGGGATCCGCTCGGGATTCTTCTCGTTGCCTCCCGGCGGGCACCAGTCGCCCAACCCCTCGTCGATGATAAGGCCCTTGCTGCGGGCTTTCTCATGGAGCACCCATTCCTTCATGAGGCCGTAGTAACGTTCCAGCACGCGGCGGTCGCCGTAGTAGAGGTAGAGGTTCCACGGGATCACCACCTGCGCGCAGCCCCACAGCGGCGAGGCGTCGCCGCAGGTGCGCTTTCCGGGGGCGATCATCTGCCAGGTGCCGTAAACCTCCTTTGTGGTGCGGATGTCCTCCAGATACTTCTCATAGCAGTTTACCATATTGAAATTATAGATGGCCGCTTCGCTTACGAGCTGCGCGTCGCCGAGCCAGCCGCATTTCTCGCGCACGGGGCAGTCCTCGGGGATCCCGTGGTAATTGGACTGGATGGTCCGCACGCCGATCTGCTGCAGCTTGTTCGCCGGCGGATAAGACGAAGTGAAGGCACCGGCTTTTTGAAGATCGGTGTTGACGGCAAAGCCCTCGATGAAATTCTCGGGCAGGTCGGCGGACATTTTGTTCACGCCCGTCACCTCCACGTACTGGAAGCCGTGATAGGTAAAACGCGGCTCGAACGTCTCCCCGCCCGGCCTGCCGCGGGCGATGTAGCGGTCCTGCTGCACCAGGCAGGTATGGAACGCGCCGCAGGTCTCGTAGTCCAGCCCGCCTTCGGCGCGTTCCGCAAAGCGGAACACGTACTCCGCGCCGGCCGGGGAATACGGGATATGGACTCTGATCCAGCCCGCAAAATTCTGCCCCATGTCGACGATCCAGGTCTGGTCGGTCTCGCCCTTGTGGAGATGCTCCGTACCGACGGGCATCACGCGGCGCGTGCGGCGGATCGGCGGCATCTCGCGGCACACGAGCTTCCCGCCCGGCGCGGGCATCTCCACGGCGTGCTTCCAGCCTTCGGCCTCAAAACCCGGGCAGCACCAGCCGTCCTGCTCCAGCCGGGCGTCGTAGGTCTCGCCGCCGTACACGTTGTTCAGCGTGA
>DHAI01000030.1:1310-13304 GCA_002397355.1 Ruminococcaceae bacterium UBA4958
CGGTTGGCGCCGTAAAACAGCGTGCCGTCGCACCAGACGCGGTTCTGGTTGTAAAAGCCGTCTCCCAGGATCATGCCCATGGCGTTCTCGCCCGGCGTCAGCAGGCCGGTGACGTCGTAAACGGCGTATTCCACCAGCTTCTCGAAATTGGTGATCATCGGCTCCAGCACGGAGTCGCACACGCGCGCGCCGTTGAGCCACGCCTCCCCCACGCCCAGGCCGCAGGCGTACAGGCGGGCACGGACCACTTTCTTGGTCACGAGGAACCCGCGGCGCAGGCAGGAAGCCCAGCCCGCGCGCGCTTTCGGCTGCGCGATCCACTTCGCCGTAAAGTTCTCGTCGTACAGCGCGGTCTCGAAATGCGAGGCTGCCGAGGCTTCTTCGCCTTCCGCGCCGCGAACCGTCACCTGGAAATAATAGACGGTCTCCGCCCGCAGCGGGCCGCCCTCATACTCGATGTTTTCGCTGCGGCCGGAGGCGACGTAACCGGAGTCCCAGCAGTCCGGCGCGCCGAAGCCCGCGGGGTCGGTCGCTACGCGGATGCGGTAGCCCGCCTGCCGGAAATTCAGCGCCTGCGTCTGAACCTGAAAACCGAAACGGACTTTGCGGCTCTCCACGCCAAGGGGTTCGCGGCGGTACTCAACCGTCAGGTTTTTTACCAGAAACATCGTCATTTTCCTTTCAGCCTTTTCCTTTTTCTCGACGGCAATCCAAAAACCGGGCACACATTCCCGACCTCCCCCCCGCACGACGCAGCTCGGCGCTTTCCCGGCGGAAAGGAGCGCCCGGTCAGGAGCAGAGGTCGATGATCGCCTGCGTGAATATTTTTGCGCTCACGAGCAGGTCGTCGACGACGGCGTACTCGTCCGCCGCGTGCATGCGGTTGTCCGTCCCCGGCATGGAGCAGCCGAACGCAACGCCGTTTTTCAGCCGATGGGCGTAGGTGCCGCCGCCGATCGCAAGGCACCGCCCCTTCCGGCCGGTATACTGCTCGTAGCATTTCAGAAGCGTGCGGACGAACGGCGTATCCGCCGGGACATGGTGGGCGGGAGAAACCCCTTCGCCGTCGGGTTCAAGCCCCAGCGACCGCGCCCTCGCGCAGAACGCGTCCTTCAGGTTCCGGTCCGTGGCGGAAACCGGCGTGCGCCCGTCGAAATATCCCTTCAGCCCGGTCGTCCGGCAGTCGAACAGATTCAGGCTCATGGTCAGTTCGCCGGAGATCGCGTCCTTCATCGCCACGCCGGCCGCCGTCCCTTTCCAGTCTCCGTGCGGGAAAAGCCGGTTGACGGCGCGGAGCCTGCGGAACCCCTCGGAGTCTGCAAACGGAATGCCGCACAGCAGGTCGATCAGCCCCGTGACGGCGTTGTTCCCGTCGCCGGGCGTGGAGGCATGGGCGCAGATCCCGTGCGCCTCCACAACCGCCTTGCCGTTCTCCTCCCGAACGAGGAAGCGGACGCCGGTCCTGGCCGACGCCACCCGGGCGTAGCCGGAAAGTTCCGCGGCGGGCAAGCCCTCCACAACGGCTTCGGCGGTATCCGGCACCACGTTGCTCTTGACGCCCCCGCGGACGGAAAGGATGCGCGGAAGCGCGGCGTCCTCCGCCCAAGACGCCCGCACCCAGGTGCTGTAGCGGCCCTTTTCGATATTGACCACCGGGAATTCCGCGTCGGGGGAAAACGTCATCGGTGCCTCCGGTTCCGCCTCGTAATAATGCTTCATGTCGGCGCTGCCGCACTCCTCGTCGCTGCCGAGGACGAGCCGGGCGCTCTTTTTCAAGGGAACGCCGAGATCCCGGACCGCCTTCATGGCGTACAGCGCGGCGACCGCGGGCCCCTTGTCGTCCGCGGCGCCCCTGCCGTACAGTTTCCCGTCCTTCACGAGCGGCTCGAACGGGCGCGTCACCGTCCAGCCGCTCCCGGCGGGGACGACGTCCAGATGCGCAAGGATGTCCAGCTGCCTCGGGCGGTCATTCAAATCGACCGCGAGAACGTAATGGTCGTAATTCCGGACGGAAAATCCCATGTTTCCCGCCATCCGCTCCGCGGCGTCCAGCGCCTTCGCGGGGGATTCGCCGAACGGCATGCCGGGCTTCGGCTCGCCTTTTTCGCTCGGAATGCGGATCAGCTCCGCGGCGTCGCGCAGCAGCTCTTCCCTGTGGGCCTCGAAATACGCCGCAATCTGTTGTTTGTGATCCATGATTTTTTCAGACTCCTTTTCCGGTCATGCCTCAGAAGGAACGGATGACGTCGGCGTTCAGGGATTCGATCACTGCGCCCGCCAGCTTCACGGCGTTCTCGACGTCGGACAGGGCCGCGATGCCGTAGTGGGTGTGGATGTAGCGGACCGGAAGGCCCATGACGACGACCGGGACGCCCGCGTTGGAAAGGTGGATCGGCGCGCCGTTGGTCGAGCCGCCCCTGCGGACCGATTCCTGCACCGGAATCCCCAGCTTTTTACCCAGGTCCAGCACATATCTCTGATACCTTGGGTTGGTGATCATGCGCGCGTCGATATGGCGCAGCATGGGCCCTTTGCGGATCGCCGTCTGCGTCATGTATTCCTCGGTGAACGTGTCGTCGGCCGGGCAGCCCTCGAACACGATGGCGATGTCCGGGCGGATGGTGCGGCTGGTGACATACGCGCCGCGCGTCCCCACCTCCTCCTGCACGGCGAACCCGGCGGCGACGTCCACGTCCAGGTCCTTCCCCCGCAAAGCCTTCAGCGTCCCCAGAATGGAGGCGCAGCCGAGCCGGCAGTCGAACGCTTTGCCGATCATGAGCCCCCGGGACTCGATATACTCAAAATCGACGTCGGGAACCACGGGTTCGCCGATCCGGATGCCGAAATCGCGGATCGCCTCGTCCCGGGAAGTCGCCCCAACGTCGATCACCATGTCCGCCACGTCGGCCGGCGCGTTGCGCTCCGCTTCGCTCATGAAATGGGGAGGCTTGCTCGCAATGACGCCCGGGATGTATTCCCCGTCCGCGTTGCGCACGCGCACGCGGTGCGCGGGAATGTTGTTGGGCACCCAGCCGCCCAGCGTGATGAACCGAAGCGTTCCGTTCGGTTTGACGGCCTGGACCATGAACGAAACCTCGTCCGTGTGGGCGTCAAGCTGCACCACCGGCCGGCCGCCGCGGTTCCCGGAGCGCCGGAGATACAGGTTGCGCAGGGAATCCTCCGAAAAATCCCCGAGGCCCGCGCCGTACCTCCGGATCACCGTCAGCACTTCGTCCTCAAAGCCGGACGCGCCGTTCGCGTTGGAAACGTCCCGGATCAGACGGATCATATTCTCATTGTCCAAAAATGGTTTCCCCTTTCCCGAATTCAGGTTTTAGTCCTCAAACATGCCCTTCCGGAGGACGCGGCCGCCCTCCATCATGACCGTTCCGCCGGCGACGACGGCGCTGAGGTCCAGCCGGTCGTCCAGCAGGTTCAGGTCGGCGTCGTACCCCGCGGCGACGCGGCCTTTCCGCCCGGCAAGGCCGAGCGCCTCTGCCACCGTCGCCGTGGAGGGCCGGACTGCAAGCGAAAGCGGAACCCCGCATTCCCCGACGAGCGATTTCACGACCTGATGCAGAGCGGAAATCCTGCCCACCCCCATGCCGACGAGCTCTTTCCGGTCGTTCCACTTCGGTATGCTGCCGTTGGAATCCGTGCTGAGCGTGATGCGGTCCGCGGGCGCCCGCCCGAAGGCCTTCGCCAGCGTCCGCGCCGTCTTTCCGCCGTCCTCGTCGGCGGTGAAATCGATGTAGCCGCCCATGTTGGCAAACCGGACGGCGTCGTCGAACACCCTGCCCACATGCGTGGGGCGAAACGTTCGGATCGGAATGTCCTCCGTTTCCAGTATGTCGAACAGCAGGCCGAGGCCTCGCTTCCCGCTCCCGACGTGCAGGTGGACGATCCCCGGCTTCCCGGAAAGGATCCCGCCCTGCCGCGCTTCCGACGCCAGGCGGATCAGGTCCCGCTTCGAGAGATTCGAGGACCTGTGGTCCGCGATCGCGATTTTCACGCCGATGACCTCGCTGATAAACACAATATCCTTTTTTACGGAGCCCGTCAAGGTCGGCGAGGGATATTCGTAGGCCCCCGTCAGACAGAAAGCGGTGAGCCCCTCGCTCCTCAGCGCTTTCGTTTTCGCCACCAGGTTTTCCACGCTGCGGGTGACGGCGTCCGTCCCCAGCAGGCCCACGACCGTCGTGACGCCGCCGCGTATGCAGTCCGAAAGCCGGATTTCCGGCACGCGGCTCGCGAAGCCGTCTTCGCCGCCGCCGCCGAGGATGTGGACGTGCTGGTCGATATAACCCGGCACGGCGGTCCGGCCGTCCCCCTCGAGGACCTCAAGGCCGGGCAGCGGGACGTCCAGGTTCCGGCCGACCGCCTGGATCTTTCCGCCGGCGAGGAACAGGTCTGAAACCTTATCCGGATTTTCCAGATCCGCTCTTACATTTTTTATCAGTAACATCGCAACTCCAGACTGCCGTGCCTGCGCGGCGCGGCTGCATTTCAATTTTTTCCCTCCGTGCCCGGGCGGCCGCCGGATCCTTCCTTTTTTCTCCGGATTGGGATATAATATTCTCGATCCTCAGGATAGATAAAAGGATGAAAGAAAGCAGGCCGATCCATGCAGGAAGATTCATTTCAGAATATCAATCAGAATTACAATAATCTGACGCGGAAGCAGAAAGAGATCCTGGACACGCTGCTGGCAAACCCCGAAGACGTCTGCTACGTCGCCCTCAGCGAGCTGAGCCGGCGCACCGGCGTTTCCGAGGTGACCATTCTGCGCATGTGCAAGCGTCTCGGGTTCCGCAGCTTCGTGGAGCTCAAGCAGGCTTTTCGCGCCCATACGGAACGCCTCGTAAAGAATTTCATGGAGACCAGCTACTTCTCCCTGGATCTTCCCAGCGCCGAGCGGGAAGACAAGGAAAACGTGCTGCAGCGGATCATGGACAGCGGCCGCGCGCAAAGCGCCAGATTTTACGACACGCTGTCCAAGCAGAAAATATTAAAGACGTCGCGTCTGATCCTGCGGGCAAAAACCGTTCTGATCTGCGGGCAGGGCGTGTCCGCCGTGGTGGCCGATTATTTTTACCGCAGACTTTCGCCGCTGATCCCGAACGCCGTTTCCGTCCGGCCGGAAGACATGGACAACGTGCAGGCGAGCCTGATCAAGCTGCGCCCTGGCGACCACGTCATCGCGATCTCGTTCCCGCGCTACTATGCGGCCATGCGCAACATCGTGCAGTTCGCGGAATACCGCGGCGCCGGCATCACCGCCATCACGGACCGGCCGGATTCTCCTGTGGTGACGCCGAACAGCGTCAACTATCTGTGCGGTACGGCGACCCAGGTGTTTTACAATTCGTACTCGCTCCCGATCGAGCTGGTGAACCTGATCGCGTCCGGCGTGGTTCTGGAAATGGGAGAAGACTACGACCGGCTGGTTTCGTCCGCCCATGAGGTGATCCACTTCATCAACGAATCGGAATCCCGCCGGAACCCGTAGCCTTCGCTTTTACCGCTCCGCGTACCGGTGGCAGGCGACCCAGTGCCCCTCTTCCACCTGGTGGAACCCTGGGGTGATTCTTCTGCAGACGTCCTCCGCGTACCGGCAGCGCGAGCAGAACTTGCAGCCCTCCGGAATATTGACCGGGCTCGGCACCGTCCCTTCCAGCACGATGCGGCTGCGCTTCCTCTCGGTCTTCGGGTCCGGAAGGGGAATGGCGGACAGCAGCGCCTGCGTGTAGGGATGCAGCGCCCTGTCGAACATGGCCTGGCTGGAAGTGAGCTCGACCAGGCTTCCCAGATACATGACGCCGATGCGGTTGCTGATATATTTTACCATGGAGATGTCGTGCGCGATAAACAGATAGGTAAGCCCCAGCTCGTCCTGCAGTTTCCGCAGCAGGTTGACCACCTGCGCCTGGATGGAGACGTCCAGCGCGGAGATCGGCTCGTCGGCCACGACGAATTCCGGCCGGATCGCCAAGGCCCGCGCGATGCCGATCCTCTGGCGCTGGCCGCCGGAAAACTCATGCGGGAACCGCCCGGCGTGCTCTCTCTGGAGGCCCACCATCTCCAGCAACTTCACCACACGGCTTTCCCGCTCTTCCCGGCTCATCGCGGCGTTCTGGGAGTCCAGCCCTTCCGCAACGATGTCCACGACTTTCATGCGCGGATCCAGGGACATGTACGGATCCTGAAAAATCATCTGCATCTTCCGGCAGCATTCACGGTTTTCCTCTTTGGAAAGGTGCCCGCTGATCCTCTTGCCGTTGTAGAGGACCTGCCCGGCCGTCGGATGGTACAGGCGCATGATGGTCCGGCCGAGCGTGGATTTTCCGCAGCCGGATTCGCCGACGAGGCCGAGCGTTTCTCCCTTGCGTATCTGGAAGGAAACGCCGTCCACCGCCTTCAGCGTCTGCTTCTTCCCGATCTGGAAATATTTTTTCAGGTTCTTCACTTCCAGCAGAACTTCACTCATCACGTTTCCTCCTTCCCGGCCGCCTGCCTCGCGTAGGGATGCTGCAGCCAGCAGGCGGAGCAGTGCGTCCCGCTGATCCGCGTGTGTTCCGGCCGGAGAAGGCGGCAGATCTTCATGGCCCTGTCGCAGCGCGGGGCAAACGGGCAGCCCACGGGCGGGTCGATCAGGTCCGGCGGCGTGCCGGGTATGGTTTTCAGCGAGCCGGAGTCGTCGTCGACTCTCGGGATGGAGGCGAGCAGCCCCAGCGTATAGGGATGCTGCGCCTCGTAAAAGATCTCGTCCACCGTGCCGCTCTCCACGATCTGGCCGCCGTACATCACGGCGACCTTGTTGGCGATGTTGGCGACGACGCCCAGGTTGTGGGTGATCAGGATGATGGAGGTGTTGATCTTCCGCTGGAGGGATTTCAGAAGGTCCAGGATCTGCGCCTGGATCGTCACGTCCAGGGCGGTCGTCGGCTCGTCGGCCACAAGGACCTTCGGGTTGCAGGCAAGCGCGATGGCGATGACCACCCGCTGGCGCATGCCGCCGGAGAACTGGTGCGGGTACTGGCCGAAGCGCTTTTCCGGGTAGGCGATCCCCACCAGGCGGAGAAGCTCGACCGCCCGCGCCTTTCTGTCCTGCGCGCTCATTTTCTCATGTTCCCGAAGCACTTCCATGATCTGTTTTCCGACGGTCATGGTAGGGTTCAGCGACGTCATCGGGTCCTGGAAGATCATCGAGATCTCCGAACCGTTCAGCCTGCGCATCTGGCGTTCGCTGTACTCCGTGACGTCCCTGCCGTCGAAGATCACCCGTCCGGCGTCGATGCGGCCCGTCTTCGGCAGCAGCTTCATGATGCCCTTTACCGTGATGCTTTTGCCGGAGCCGGACTCCCCCACGATCGCCAGGGTATCCTTCGGCTCCAGCGAGAAGCTGACGCCCCGCACGGCCTGGACGACATTGTCGTACGTCTGCAGGCTGATATGTAAATCGCGGACTTCCAATAAGCTCATTTTTCAGCCCCCATTTCTGCGCTATATGCGCATCTGCGGATCAAACGCGTCGCGGAGGCCGTCGCCCAGGATGCTGAAGCACACCATGATCAGGACGATCACGACCGCCGGGACGAACAGCAGGTAGGCATGGCTGTTGATCACCTGAAAACCGCTGTTGATGAGAACGCCGAGCGAGGCCTTCGGCTCCTGCAGCCCGATGCCGATAAAGCTGAGAAAAGCCTCCGTAAAGATCGCGGACGGAATGGTGAACATCGTGTTGATCACGATGACGCCCACGGTGTTCGGGATCAGATGCTTCATGATGATCTCACGGTTCGACGTGCCCAGAAGCCGGGCCGCCAGGACGAATTCCTGGTTTTTCAGCTTCAGGATCTCCGCGCGGACCAGCCGCGCCATGTTCACCCACCCGGAAATGGACATCGCGATGATCAGCGTGCCGATGCCGGCAGGCATTACCATCATCAGCAGGATCACGATGATCAGGTTCGGAATGCCGATCAGCACCTCGACGATGCGCTGCATCACGGCGTCCACCCTGCCGCCCAGCAGGGCGGAAACGGAGCCGTAGGTCACGCCGACCAGCAGGTCGAGCCCGGCGGCGACGACGGCGATCAGCAGGGAAATACGCGTGCCGTACCAGACGCGCGACCATTCGTCACGGCCGAATTTGTCTGTTCCGAACCAATGTGCAGGGCCCGGTGCCTGAAAAATGGCGCCGTAGTCCGTCGTGTAGTAGTCATATCTTGCGACCGCGGGGCCCGCAAACGCGAGCGCCACCAGAACGAGGAGGATCGCCAGCGCGACGACCGATCCCTTGTTCTGCTTCAGGCGGATCCAGCCGTCCTGAAAGCCGGAGCGCGTCGGCCGCGAGATTTTTTCCCGCTCCTCCGCATCCGCTTCCGCGGGACCGAACAGGTCTTTCGTCACTTCCATGTTTTGCAAACCGCATCACTCCTTCGCCGGTGCGAGCCGGATTCTCGGGTCAATCACGCAGTAGAGAACGTCGATGATCAGAATGACCACCACATAGAACGCGCTGTAAAAGACCGTGAGGCCGAGAATGGTGGAATAGTCGTTCGCCTTGATGGTGTCCACGAACAGGCTGCCGATGCCCGGCACGCTGTAAATGCTCTCCACGGCGAGGGAGCCCGTCAGGACGTTCACCGTTATGGCGCCGAGGATGGTGAGGACAGGCAGCATCGAATTGCGCAGCGCGTGGCGCATGAGGATCTTGGCCGGGCTCAGGCCCTTCGCCTTCGCCATCAGGATGTAGTCCTGCTGCAGGACCGTGAGCATTTCCGTCCGGACGAACCGCGCGATCTGCGCGACGACGCCGAAGGAAAGCGCCAGCGACGGCAGGACGGAGGACGCGTAGCTCTCCCAGTACGCGACCGGGAGAAGGCCCCACTTCAGGCCGAACAGGTACTGCAGAAGGGCCGCCACGACAAAGTTGGGAACGGAAATCCCCAGAACGGAGACGATCATGGTCAGGTAATCCAGCGGCGTGTTGTGCTTGTAGGCGGCCACCACGCCGAGGACGAGACCGACCGCCAGGCCGACCAGAACCGCCTGGATCCCCACCAGCGCGGAAGGGACGATGCGCGACGCGAGGATGCTTTTGACCGGCTGGCCGGAATACAGGGTGGACGTTCCGAAATCCCCCTGGAATACATTGCCGAGATATTTGAAATACTGGATGTACACCGGCTGGTCCAGCCCGTAGCTCGCGTAAATCTGCTGCTGCTGCGCCGGGGACAGGCTGCTGATCTTATCCTCGTCGAACGGTGTTCCCGGAAGGCTGTGCATCAGAAAAAAGGTTGCGGTCATGATGACGAGAAGCGTCACGAAAAGGTAAACGATCCGCTTCAGGATATACTTTTTCAAATTGCCTCCTCCTTCGGAGATCGCCGCGCCGCTTCATAAGAGGATAGGCTGTTGCAGCGCAACAGCCTATCCTTCGGTATGAAGCGCCGCAGACTTAATCTACTTCAGTATATTTCAGCTCCAGAATGCCGCTGTCGGGTTCGACGAGGTTCTTCACGTTCGGCTTCACAAGGTAAGCGGAACCAATGTAGTAAAGCGGGGCGACGACGGCATTGTCGACGACCAGGCTCTTCTCGGCCTGGACAAGCAGGTCGGCGCGCTTTGCGGTGTCCCGTTCGGCGTGCGCTTCCTCAATCAGTTTCACATAGGCGTCGGCGGCTTCCGTATCCTTGAAATTGCCGCGGAAGCTGTTCGTGTTCTCCGTCCAGATCTGCAGATAGGTCATCGGGTCGTCGTAGTCGGCGCCCCACGCGTTCAGGCCCATTTGGTACTTGCCGGTCTTCATGAGGGACCTTCTGGCCTCTTTGGTCTTGGAATCGAGATTTACGTCGATGCCGAGCACCGATTTGAACTGGCTCTGCAGATAAGTGCCCACGTCCTTGTTTTCCGTGTCGTCGTCCAGGACGAGCGTCATCTGGGGAACCTGCCCGCCGAGCTCTTCAACGCCCTTTTTCCAGTATTCCTTGGCTTTTTCCGCATTGTAGCTCATCAGCGTCCCCTGCAGCGAACCGAAAGTCTTCCCCGCGATGCCGCTGCTCATGGATTTCGGGACCACTCCGTTCGCGGCCTCGGAGCCGTTATTCAGAATGGTGTTCACCAGCGTGTTGTTGTCGACCGCCATGCTGAGCGCCTTGCGGATATTCAGGTTCTTGGTGCCTTCCGCCGTCGTGTTGAACTGGATGAAATTGGTGCGGAAAATCGTGTGCGTCGTGAATTCCTTGCTGCTCTTGTAAGACGGCACATCCGTCGCGGAAAGCTTCACGCGGCTGAGCTGGCCCGCCTTGTAAAGGTTCAGGGCGGTGCTCTGCTCCTTGATGATCTTGATGTTGACCGTGTCGACTTTCACGTTGTCCTTATCCCAGTAATTCGGGTTCTTCACCAGCGTCACGCCGGAAGCCGCGTCAAACTGGGTGACCATGTACGGGCCCGAATAAACCAGGTTGTCTTTCCCGAGCGCGTAACTGGCGCCCTGTTTCTGGTAAAAGCTCATGTCCACCGCATAGTACGGCACGAAAGTCGTGAGGGAAAGGAAGTAAGGCGTCGGGGCTTTCAGCTTGACGACGAGCGTCTTGTCGTCAGGCGTCTCGATGCCGACCTGATCCGCGCCCACCTTCTTCTCAGAATACTCCTGCCCGTTGACGATATAATCGGTCAGAATGAACGCATATCCGTTCTTGGCGTCGGCTTTCATCTGCTCCAGCCAGGTTTCCCGGAATACCTTCGAGGTGATCGCGTCGCCGTTGCTGAACTTCAGCCCGTCGCGCAGGGTGAAGGTATAGGTCAGCTTGTCGTCCGAAACCTTGCAGCTTTCCGCAAGGGCCGGCTGGGGCTCGTCGTTCATGTCCAGACGGTAAAGCCCCTCCGAGATATTGTTCAGCACGGTGAACGCAATGTTGTCGGACGCGGCGAACTGATTCAACGTCGGGATCTCGTTCTCCAGATAAAAGCTTACCGACGTCGGCTTTGCGGCGCCTGAGCCAGCCTGGCTGGCCGGCTCGGCCGAGTTCCCGGTAAAGGAATTGCATCCGGTCGCCGCCGAGAGGAGCAATGCCATCGTAAGAACCGCTGCTGCAATCTTTTTCATCATTTACCACCTCATAAGCGCAAGTTTTGGATTGGTTTTATGCATCAACCGGCCTATGCTGCAAAAAGGTTGCCGCATGCCGGATGAACGCCCGGAGAAGAGCAGTGCTGACGTCCGATTATGAATAATAGTTTGGCAAAGGATTCAAAATGGTCGTGACCAAGTTGACACCTTTGCCAAACTTTAATTGTTTAAATTCTAGCATCAAGGCTCGAAAAAGTCAATGATAACTTTACTATTTTCAGATGTTTATTTATTTTGCAGTAAACACGCTATACTAATTTTAATGAAACCGTGACAAAGCGATAAAAAAGTTCTTCTCTTTTTTTCTATCGGATGACATGAAATTTTTCAATAATTCGTTGCATCGAAAAGAGTGGAAGGTGTTCTTGCCGAAAAATATCCCGAAATCCTTCCTCAGGGCGGGGACAAGCCGGGAAACAGACGGTGCCGAAAAGACTTCCCCCGCCGCAAAACAAGTTCTGCGGCGGGGGAAGTCTTTTTTATAAGCCCGCGGCGTCCTCTCCGGGACGCTTCTGCGGAGGCGGCAGGGGAGCCTCGCCGGTTTTTTTGAGGAGGTAAAGCGCCGCGCAGCCGATCGGGGGAAGGACCAGACTGCTTTCCGCATCCGGCGCCGGGCCGAAAATCGGTTCGGCCCCTTCCCATTCCGCGTCCAGATGGAGGGCAAGCGGCCTGTCTCCCCGGTTAAAAGCGCACAGGAGCGCGTCGTTGCCGTCCGAGCGAATATAAGCCAGGCCGTCTCCGTCCGCCGTCACGGGGCGGAACCAGCCGCCCCGCAGGCAGCTGCACTTCGCGCGGAGCGCGCCGAGCCTGCGGTACCATGCCACCAGCCCGGCATCCTCGTTTCCCCACGGGTAGCA
>DHAI01000056.1:0-2331 GCA_002397355.1 Ruminococcaceae bacterium UBA4958
AAGTCGCGCCCGGCCGTCACGAACGCGCTGCGGCTGCTCGGCCTGCCGGAAGACCTGCGGAAGCTCGTCGCTTCGGGGACCATTTCGGCGGGGCACGCGCGCGCTCTCTTGAGCTTTCCGGACGAAGCCTCCATGCGCGCGGCGGCGAAGATCGCGACGGCGGGCGCCTCCGTGCGCGAGATTGAAAGGCTGGCGCGCAGGGCGAACGCGAAGCCGAAGGCGAAAGCTTCCCGGCCGCGCCCGCAGTATTACGAGGAGACCGAGCTTGCGCTCAAAGAGCACCTCGGACGCAAGGTGAGCGTGGAGGGGACCAGGAAGCGCGGCGTCCTCCGCATCGAGTTCTACGGCGAGAACGACCTCGCGGAGCTGATGAAGCTGATTCATTAAAATTCAGAAAGAGAACAGGGAGAGCTGGATATGATTGACATCAAGCTGATCCGGAGCGATCCGGAAAAAATCAAGGCTGGCGCGAAAAAGCGCAATTACGACGCGGACAAGACGGTCGACGGCATCCTCGCCATCGACGCGAAGCGCCGGGAGATCACCGCGAAGGTGGAGGCCCTGCGCGCCGAGCAGAACGCGGCGAACAGGAAGATCCCCCAGATCCGCAAGGCGGGAGGGAACCCGGCGGACATCCTCGCGCATCTGAAGACGATCGCGGCGCAGGTCAAAGAGGGCGGCGCGGAGCTGGAAGAGACCGAGGCGGAGCAGAAAAAGCTCCTCCTCAGCCTGCCGAACATGCCGGACGAAGACGTCGCCGCCGGCGGCAAGGAAAACAACAAGCCGCTGCGCTATTTCGGCGAGAAGCCGGAATTCGGGGGCTTCACCCCGAAGAACCACGTCGAGCTCTGCGAGAGCCTCGGCCTGATCGACTACGCGCGCGGAGCGAAGCTCGCGGGCGCCGGCACCTGGATCTACCGCGGCATGGGCGCGCGCATGGAGTGGGCGCTGCTGAATTTCTTCATCGACGAGCATATCCGCGACGGTTACGAGCTTGTCCTGGTGCCGCACATGCTGAATTACGAGTGCGGCTACACGGCGGGGCAGTTCCCGAAGTTCGCCGACGAGGATTACTGGATCGCGAACCCCACGAGCGCCGACAGGAAATTCCTGCTTCCCACGGCGGAGACCGCGCTGTGCAACCTGCACCGCGACGAGATCCTCTCCGCGGACGAGCTGCCGAAAAAATATATCTCCTACACGCCGTGCTACCGCCGCGAAGCCGGAAGCTACCGCAGCGAGGAGCGCGGGATGATCCGCGGCCACCAGTTCAATAAGGTGGAGATGTTCCAGTACACCAAGCCCGAGGACTCCGACAAGGCGTTCGAAGAGCTTGTGGGCAAGGCGGAGCGCCTGGTGCGGGAGCTCGGCCTCCACTACCGCCTGAGCAAGCTCGCCGCCGGCGACTGCTCGTTCTCCATGGCCCGCACCTACGACGTCGAGGTCTGGATTCCCAGCATGGGCATCTACAAGGAAGTCAGCTCCGCCTCCAACGCGCGCGATTACCAGGCGCGCCGCGGCAACATCAAGTACCGCGCCGAAGACGGCAAGCTGCGCTACGTGAACACGCTGAACGCCTCCGGCCTTGCGACCAGCCGCGTGCTGCCCGCCATCGTGGAGCAGTACCAGAACGCCGACGGCAGCGTCACGGTGCCGGAGGTCCTGCGCAAATATATGGGAACCGACGTGATCCGGAACAAGAATGAGTAATATACCGGAAGAAATATACAATGAGTATAGCAGAAGCCTCACGGTTCCGTCTTACGACGTGGGGCCGGGGGATACGCTGAAGCCGGGCTCGGCACTGCGGCTCGCGCAGGAAACAAGCGAGCAGCATCTTGGCAGGCTCGGCGTCGGCTACGAGGAACTGCGTGCAAAGACGGGGCTTGTGTTTTTCATCGTCTCGAGCACGGCGTGGATCTCCCGCTTTCCGGCCCGGGGGGAGAGAATCCGCATTTCCACCCGGCCGCGCGGGCAGAGAAGGGCGGAATATTACCGTGATTTCCGCTTTTTCGGCGCGGGGGACGAGCTGCTCCTGCGCGTGATGCAGGTCACGGTCCTTGCGGACGCGCGGACGCACCGGGTGACGCGCGTCCGCAACATGGAGGGGTTCGGCGCAAAGGCCGTGATGCCTGTGGACCCCTCCGAGATAGTGGAGCGCCTCTCCATACCGGAGGGGCTGCCGCCGCTGGGGGAGCGCCGCGTGTTCCATTCCGACCTCGACGCGAACGGCCATATGAACAACGCCGTCTACGGCGACGTGGTATGGGACTTTCTTCCTCCCGGCGCGCGCCGCGCCGCGAAGGGGATCCGCATCGACTACCGCGGGGA
>DHAI01000056.1:2535-3089 GCA_002397355.1 Ruminococcaceae bacterium UBA4958
CAACTGTTAATTCAAGGAAAAGCTTGAACAGAACGCGCGAAAATGATAAAATAACAATATTATATCCGGTTGATCCGACGGGAAATGCAAGGAAAAAACACGCGGGCCCGGGAAGCTTCCCCCTGCGCGACGGGATGAGAAGAGAAGATGGAGGAACGCAATGCTGAATGCGAATGCATCGGAAAAGTTTGTGAAGGAAGGGCTCACGTTTGACGACGTCCTGCTGATCCCGGCGGAATCGAACGTGCTTCCGAAGGAAGTCAGCATCGAAACGCGTCTCACGAAGAAAATCCGGCTGAATATCCCGCTGATGACCTCCGCGATGGACACCGTGACGGAAACCAACATGGCCATCGCCATCGCCCGGGAGGGCGGCGTGGGCATCATCCATAAGAATATGCCGATCCGGAGGCAGGCGGATATGGTGGACTGCGTGAAGCGCTCGGAAAACGGCGTCATCGCAAACCCGTTTTTCCTTTCGCCGGAGCACTCCGTCCACGACGCGGAGCGGATCATGTCGCGCTACCACATTTCCGGCGTGCCGATCTGCGAGC
>DHAI01000056.1:3301-6445 GCA_002397355.1 Ruminococcaceae bacterium UBA4958
GACTTCGACCAGCCGATCTCCAACGTGATGACGAAGGAGCACCTCGTCACGGCGCCCGTGGGAACGACGCTGGCGCAGGCGAAGGAGATCCTCCGGCGCCACCGCATCGAAAAACTTCCCCTTGTGGACGGCGAGGGCAGGCTCAGGGGCCTTATCACCATCAAGGATATCGAAAAGGCGGTGCAGTACCCGAAATCCGCGCGCGACCAGGAGGGCCGCCTGCTCTGCGGCGCGGCAATCGGCGCGACGAACGACGTGCTCGACCGCGTGGCGGCTCTGGTGGAGGCGGGCGTGGACGTTGCCGTGCTGGACTCCGCCCACGGGCATAACAGCGGCGTCCTGAACGCCGTGAAAAAAGTCAAGAGGGCGTATCCGGAGCTCCAGCTCATTGCGGGCAACGTGGCCACGGCGGAAGGCGCGAAAGCGGTCATCGACGCGGGCGCGGACTGCGTGAAAGTGGGCATGGGGCCCGGTTCCATCTGCACGACGCGCATCGTCGCCGGCATCGGCGTGCCGCAGGTCACGGCCATTTACGACGCGGCCTGCGCCGCGCAGAAGCAGGGGATTCCCGTCATCGCCGACGGCGGGATCAAATTCTCCGGCGACATCGTGAAAGCGCTCGCCGCCGGCGCCGACGTCGTCATGATCGGCTCGCTGTTCGCGGGCTGCGAGGAGTCCCCCGGCGAAACGGAGCTGTACCAGGGGCGCCGCTTCAAGGTGTATCGCGGCATGGGCAGCCTCGCGGCGATGGGGCGGGGCAGCCAGGACCGCTATTTTCAGGAGGACGCGAAGAAGCTTGTGCCGGAGGGCGTCGAGGGCCGCGTGCCGTACAAGGGCCCGCTTTCCGACACCGTTTTCCAGTTGATGGGCGGCCTGCGTTCCGGCATGGGCTACACCGGCTGCGCCGACATCGACGAGCTGCACTCGAAAGCGAAGTTCTGCCGCATCACGAACGCCGGCCTGCGGGAAAGCCACCCGCACGACATCCAGATCACGAAAGAAGCTCCGAACTACTCGGTTTCCATATAAAGACTTTTTCGGAAGGAATCAGCGCGCGCAGGCTTTTCAACACATCAATCGGGAACGGTGTAAAAAGCCTGCGCTTTCGCGTGGATTTTTCTTTTGCGCCGAGACGGGTCCCCGTCCGTTCCCATACCGAAGGCAAAGCGCCGTTTTTACAGATGCTTTGCCTTTTTTTACGTCCTGGCAGCGGACGGCCTCCGCAATGGCGGAATGGACGCGCATGGAGCGCCCCGCGGTTTTCCCGCCGGTCTTTTATTGGGACAGATTTCGATACTTTTTAGGAGTCATCGCATACTTTCTTTTAAAAAGATGATAAAAATGGCTCAGCGTCTGAAAACCGCAGCGCTCGGAAATCTCAATGATCTCCCATCTGGTATTCGCGAGCAGATAGAGGGAGTAGCTCAGCCTCAGGTCGTTGATAAAACCCACCGGAGTTGTGCCGTAGAATTTTCTCATCATACGGCACAAATGCTCTTCCGTGTATCCGCTCAGGCGGACCATCCTGGAAAAACCTTCGCTGAAGTTTTCAATCGACTCCATCTGAGAAATAAGGCTTTGAAGCCATAAGGGGGCGCGGTCTTTTCCCTGCGCCCGCCTCAGGAAAAAGCGGCAGACAAGATACGCGAGAAAGCTTTTGTAGCAGTTTCTGGCGTAGTCTGCCGTGTATTTTTTTCTCAGTTCCTTCATGCCGTTCACGTTGCCGACGACAAAATCCATTTCTCCGGCCGAGAGGGTGCAGACTGAGAGAAGCGGCCTTTCGGAGAGTTCATAGACGGAGTTGTCCGGTTCGGTGAGCCTTGCTATGGAATTGAAAGTCTCCCTGGTGAAGGAGAAATTCAGGAATTCAAACGGATGCCCCTGGTAAAAATCGTAGCAATGGACATCATCCGGACGGATCAGCACCATATCCCCCGCCCGGACGTTCTGTATGGAATGATTGACCAAATGGACCGCCTGGCCGGCGGTTACGAGGAATATCTCAAAAAAATCGTGCGTGTGCAGGGGGGCCGTTTCCAGAACGCTGTGCTGCCAGGCGGCGCCCATCCCAAAATCCGTCGTAAATCCGTCGGCGGAATACCTGACCACATCCGGCATAAAAATCACCTCGCGTATGAAATCAATATGCTACAAAAATCAGGCAGCCGGAAACAAGATAATCCGTGCCTCCCGGTATATCATGGTTTTGATCCGGTTTTAGGAGGAATCAGCATGAAAAGTTATCTCGACGAGCTGGACTATGTCCTTCGGTTCACACAGGTATACCGGTCGGAACAAAACATCTAACTGCGCGAGGCGAATTGCCTGAAGCTCCAATCGGTCAATATGCTGGCCGACATCAGGGAAGACGACCTCGTGGCAGGCTGCATGGATTACCGCTATGTGGGTTTCAGCCCGCAGGTCGGCGGGCTGTACACCTATTTTTTCCACGACGACAAATTTGACGACGCGCTCGAAGCGGTCGGGGACCGGCTCGAGCCGAACGACCTTACCGCTCTGCGGGAAGCGAAGGACTTCTGGATGGGCGAGCGGACCGCCGCCAGGCACCAGAAACGCTTTGAGGCGCTCGGCTACCGGATGAACAGGTCTTTCCGGGACCCAGGCATCGGAAATGCGGACGTCAGGCTCGCCGGAGTCAATGTCGATCTGGACGAACTGGTCAGGCTGGGCATCCCCGGGCGGCACCGGAGAATCGACAGCTATGCCGGAAAAGGCGGAGATCCGACCTTTTACCGGGCGCTTCACATAGCGGTGGATACCATTGCGGACGGCTGCCGTTTCTATGAACGCCGGGCCAAGGAATTGTACGCGCAGACCGGCGGGAAGAATCTGCTGGAAATGGCCCGAAACCTGCGCTTTGCCGCTGAAAGGACGCCCCGGACCTTCGCGGAGGGCCTGCAGCTCGTGTGGATTTATGCCGTAATCTCCGACCTGATGAATTACGGCAGGATGGACGTTTACCTCGGGGATTTATATGCCGCGGATCTCGACGCCGGGCGTCTCACGGAAGAGAAGGGATACGACTATCTGCGCTCGCTTTACCGGCAGCTGATACGGATTCACAAAATCCACGACGCCCGCATCATTGTCGGCGGAAAAGGAAGAAGAAACGAAAAGAACGCC
>DHAI01000056.1:6612-7194 GCA_002397355.1 Ruminococcaceae bacterium UBA4958
TGGAGACGTCCAGAAGGGTGAAAGACGTCGTGCCGCAGCTTACGCTCCGGTACTATACCGGCATGAATGAGGCGGTCTTCGACAAAGCGCTCGCGGTCAATGCGGAGGGGACCACGTTCCCGATCATTTACAGCGACGACACTAATATTCCCGCCGTCATGAAAGTGTACGGCGTGAGTGAAAAAGAAGCGGAGAGCTACCTTCCCTTCGGCTGCGGGGAATATGTGCTGGAGGGGTCCAGCATCGGCACGCCGAACAACGGCATCAATCTGCTGAAGGCTCTGGAAGTCACGCTCCATAACGGATACGACCGTTACTGGAACATGCAGATCGGCGGAAAGACCGGCGTCCCGGAAGAATTCGATACCTTTGAAAAGCTTTGGAACGCCTGGGAAAGCCAGCTCCGCCCTGTCGTCGAAAAGGCTGCCGTGAGCGAAAAGCTGAACTACGACGTGGCGGCCGAGCAGGCCGGTTACCTGCACATCAGCCTTCTGACGCACGATTGCGTGGAACGCGGAAAAGGCGTTTTGAACGGCGGCATCCGCTACTGCAACGCGGCTTCGGAGATTTTCGGCATCATTC
>DHAI01000056.1:7388-7600 GCA_002397355.1 Ruminococcaceae bacterium UBA4958
GACAGCTTCTCCGCAATTCGGAAAATCGTCTACGAAGAGAAAAAACTCACGCTGAAGGAGCTGGTGTCCGTGCTGGACGCTGATTTCGACGGGCACGAGGACGTCCGGCGCGGGCTGCTTGAGGCCCCGAAATACGGCAATGACGACACCGCCGCCGACGATATGGCGGTAAAAGTGTTCGATTCCATTGCGGACATGACGATTGCGGCGGG
>DHAI01000047.1:0-3029 GCA_002397355.1 Ruminococcaceae bacterium UBA4958
GCGCCCTCGTACGACCGCGAAGAAATCCTGCACAACGCGCCGTGCGCGGAAGACGGATACTTCCTCGTGCGGCGGCGCGGGTAAGGAGGCGCCGGAATGGGAAAATACGGAACGATCGCGCGGCTGCACGCGCGGCTGGAAAAGAAGGAAATCAGCTGCACGGAGCTTACGAAGGCATATCTCGGCGCAATCGGGAAGGAAAACGGCGGGCTGAACGCCTATGTGAAGGTCACGCCGGAAATCGCGCTGGACACCGCCGCGAAGGTGGACGCGAAGCTCGCCGCCGGCGAGTCCCTGTCCCCGCTCGAAGGCATCCCGATGACGCTCAAGGACAACATCTCCACGAAAGGCGTGGAAACGACCTGCTGCTCCAGGATGCTGCGGGGCTATGTCCCCGTCTACGACGCGACCGTCTGGAAGGCCTTGAAGGCCCAGAACGCCGTGCTGCTGGGCAAAACGAACATGGATGAGTTCGCGATGGGCTCGTCCTGCGAGACGTCTTGCTTCGGCGGCGCGAAAAACCCGCGCGACAGGTCGCGCGTGGCGGGCGGCAGCAGCGGCGGCGCAGCCGCCGCCGTAAGCGCCGGGCTTGCGGCCTACGCCCTCGGCTCCGACACGGGCGGCTCTATCCGCCAGCCGGCCAGCTTCTGCGGCGTGGTCGGCTTCAAGCCGACCTACGGCGCCGTCTCGCGCTACGGCCTGATCGCCTACGCTTCCAGCTTCGACCAGATCGGTCCGATCGCCCCCAGCGTGGAGGACGCCGCGTTCGTCTACGACGCCATCTCGGCATACGACTCCATGGACTCCACCTGCAGCGGAAGCCGGGAACCCGTCTGCTCCGCGCTTGGAAACGGAGTGCGCGGCAAAAGGATCGGCGTGGCGAAGGATTTCTTCGACGGCGTGCGGCCCGACGTGGCAAAAGCCTTGGCGGACGCGGCGGACGTCTTCCGCGCGCTCGGCGCGCAGATCGTCGAGTTTTCGCTGCCGCCGGTCAAGTACTGCGTGCCGGTCTACTACATCCTGGCGTGCGCCGAGGCGTCCTCAAACCTCGGCCGGTACGACGGCATCCGCTACGGCTACCGGACGGAGCACTACGCGGACCGCAACGACATGGTCTGTAAAACGCGCAGCGAAGGCTTCGGCGCCGAGGTGAAGCGCCGCATCCTGCTGGGCACCTACGTGCTGAGCGCCGGGTATTACGACGCCTATTACAAAAAAGCGCAGAGCCTGCGCGGCGCCATCGTCCGCTCGTTCGACGCGGCGTTCCGGAAATGCGACGTGATCCTGGCGCCGACGGTTCCGACCACGGCGTTTCCGGAGCACTACGCCGCGAAGGACCCGGTGGAAACGTACCTGACGGACATCTGCACGGTTCCGGCCAACATCGCCGGCCTGCCGGGCATCAGCGTCCCCTGCGGCCGCGGCGGCGACGGCATGCCCGTGGGGATGCAGCTCATCGGGCCGAAATTTTCGGAGGCGGCGCTGCTCTGCGCCGCGAACCAATATGAACTCGCGGCGCGGGAGACGGCGACCGGGGCAACGGGAACGGGGGTCGGGCTATGAGCTACGAGATGGTCTGCGGACTGGAAACGCATGTGGAGCTGGCTACAAAGACGAAGATCTTCTGTTCGTGCACGACCGAATTCGGCGGCGAGCCGAACACGCACTGCTGCCCCGTGTGCACCGGCATGCCCGGCACGCTGCCGAAGCTGAACCGGGCCGTGGTGGAGTACGCCGTGACGGCCGGACTCGCCACGCACTGCGAGATCAACCCGGACGCGAAGATGGACCGCAAAAACTACGTTTACCCCGACCTGCCGAAAGCGTACCAGATCTCCCAGTACGACCAGCCCCTCTGCCGGAACGGCTGGGTGGAGCTTTCCGGCGGGAAAAAAATCCGGCTGACGCGCATCCACATCGAGGAAGACGCCGGCAAACTCGTCCACGAGCGCGGCAATACGTTCATCGACTACAACCGCAGCGGCGTGCCGCTCATCGAGATCGTGTCGGAACCCGACATCCGCAGCGCCGCCGAGGCGATCGAGTACCTGGAAAAGCTTCAGACGATCCTGCGTTACATCGGCGTCTCCGACTGCAAAATGCAGGAGGGCTCGCTGCGCTGCGACGTGAATATTTCCGTGCGGCCGAAAGGCAGCATCGGGCTCGGCACCCGGACGGAAATCAAAAACATGAACTCGTTTTCGCACATCACGAGAGCGATGGAATACGAAACGGGCCGGCAGATCGACCTGCTGGAAAGCGGCGAGGCTGTCGCGCAGGAAACGCGCCGCTACGACGAGAAAACCGGATACACAGAAGGGATGCGCGGAAAAGAGGACGCGGACGACTACCGCTATTTCCGCGAGCCGGACCTCGTGGCAATCCGCGTCGACAAGGCGGCGCTGGAGGAAATCAGATCCCGTATGCCGGAGGACCCGCAGCTGCGCCTTGCGCGCTTCAAAAGGGATTACGGCTTGCCGGAAGACACCGCGCGCCGGCTGGCAGAACGCCGGAAGATCGCCGATTATTTCGAGGCGGCCGCGAAAGGGCGGAAGGACCCGCGCGCCGCGGCGAACTGCATCCTGGGGCCGATTTTCGCGCGCCTGTCGACCGACGCCGAAAAGGACGAATTCCGCATCAACGTCCCGCCGGAGAATCTGAACGCGCTGCTGAAACTGCTGGACGAGGGAAAAATCCGCTCCAGCCAGATGAAGGCGACGCTCGAAAAAATGCTCGACACCGGCAAGCCCGCGTCCGCCTTTCTGAGCGAGAAGGACCTTGCAGGCGTGAGCGAGGACGACCTGCGGAAGATCTGCGAACAGGCCGCGGCCGCAAACCCGGACGCCGTCAGGGATTATCTCGGCGGGAAGGAAAAGGCTCTCAAGGCCGTTCTCGGCGCCGTGATGAAGGCGACGCGTGGCAGGGCAAACCCGCAGGAAACGGAAAAGATCCTGACGGAAATGCTGCAAAAAGGGAAACCGGTCGAATTGCCATAAAAAGGATCAGCCGCGCGACGGTTTCGGCGGCAA
>DHAI01000047.1:3243-6843 GCA_002397355.1 Ruminococcaceae bacterium UBA4958
CAACCGGGGCGAAAACAGAGCCGCGCCGCAGCGCCCCTATCGGCAATCCGCAGCAGAACGGCGGCGGATTTTCTCTCTTCCAAACTAAGAATCACCGAATCACCCTTTCATCGATACGGACATGCGCCGCACCGGCGCAGGGAGGATAAAAATGAACGATCTGGAACAGGCGCGCGAAAAATTCCGGGACGACCGCTTCTCCGCTGAAAACGGCATGGTCATCGACGAATGCGCCGACGGTTACGCAAAATGCTCCGTAACGCTTTGCGAGCGGCACCGGAACGCCGCCGGGAACGTGATGGGCGGGGCCGTCTTCACGCTGGCGGACTTCGCGTTCGCGGTAGCCGCGAACTGGAACCGCCCGCTCCATGTGACGCGCAGCTCGCAGATCACCTACCTGGGCGCGGCCCGGGGCAAGCGCCTCACGGCGGAAGCCCGGATCGTCAAGGAAGGGCGCAGCACCTGCTACTGCCTGGTAGAGGTGCGGGACGACCTCGGAACCCTCGTCGCCGTCGCGGCGGAGGACGGCCGCCGCGTGGAACCGCCGGTCAGCGGCACATCTCCTCGTTTCCGTAAAGCGCAAGGCCGCCGTCCGTAACGGCTTTGGCCGCGGCTTCCCCGTCCGACGCCTTGACGATCATGGCGCGTTTCCCGGAAGAAGCCAGCGCATACATATACTCGACATTCAGGCCGAGCGCGCAGAGGATGTGCGTCATCCTGTGCAGTTCGCCCACCCGGTCCTCCAGCCTGACGGCCAGCACGTCCGTCAGCATGGCGGAAAATCCCTCCGCGCACAGGGTGGCCCTGGCCTTTTCCGGGTCGGAGACGATCATGCGGAGCACACCGTACTCGGTGGTGTCGGCCATACTGAGGGACAGGATGTTCACGTTCTCATCCGCGAGGACCCTGGTCACCTGCTCCAGCCTCCCCTCGCGGTTTTCAATGAAAACGGAAAGCTGCTTCACAAACATAATATTCTCCTCCGTTTCTCAGTCAAACGTTCTCTTGTCGATCACATGGCGGGACTTGCCGTCGCTGCGCTCGAGGCTCTTCGGCTCCACGAGCTTGACCTTCACGGCCAAGCCGATGGCCTGCTGGATACCGTGCGCGATTCTGCCGCTCAGGTTTTCCAGACCGCGGATCTCGTCGGAAAAGAACCCCTCCTGCATCTCCACCTGAACCTCCAGCGTGTCGAGATTGTCCACACGATCCACAATCATCAGGTAATGCGGCGTCGTGCCGGCCATTTCCAGCAGCGCGGCCTCCACCTGCGAGGGAAACACATTGACGCCGCGGATGATGAGCATGTCGTCCGTGCGGCCCGTAAAGCGCGCAAGGCGCGCCGTTGTTCTGCCGCACTCGCACGGCGTGTGGTCGATGCTGGTGAGATCCTTCGTGCGGTAGCGGATCAGCGGAAGGCCCTCCTTCGTGAGCGTGGAGATGACAAGCTCCCCCGTCATGCCGTCGCGCAACGGCTTCAGAGTGTGCTGGTCCACGACCTCCGGTAGGAAATGGTCTTCCTGGATATGCAGCCCGCGGTGGAAGCTGCAGTCGGCCGCCACGCCCGGGCCCATCACTTCGCTCAGGCCGTAAATATCGTGAGAATGGATGCCGAGCCTCTCCTCGATCTGCTGACGCATCTTCTCCGTCCAGGGCTCCGCGCCGTTGATGGAGGCTCTCAGCCTGATTTTATCGCGCACGCCCATCTCGTCGATGACCTCCGCAATATGCAGCAGGTAAGACGGCGTGCACATGATGCCGGTCACGCCGAAATCGACCATCATGGTGACGAGCTTTTTCGTGTTCCCCGTGGACATGGGAACAACCGTGGCACCCATTTTCTCCACGCCGTAGTGCGCCCCCAGGCCGCCGGTGAAAAGCCCGTAGCCGTAAGCCACCTGGATGACGTCGCTTTTCCCGAGGCCGGCCATGGTGATGCACCGCGCCACGCACTCGCTCCAGACGTCGATGTCGTGGCGCGTGTAGCCGACCACGGTGGCTTTCCCCGTCGTGCCGCTGGAAGCGTGCACACGGGTGATCTGCGAGAGCGGCACGGCGAACAGACCGAACGGGTAAGTCGCCCGCAGGTCGTCCTTCGTGGTGAACGGCAGCTTATCCAGGTCCCCGATCCCCCGGATGTCCCCCGGGAGCAGGCCGACGGCCTGCATCTTTTTACGGTAGTACTCCACATTATGATAAACGCGATCGACGAGCTTTACAAGACGTGCGCCCTGAAGATTTTCGAGCTCGTCGCGGCTCATACACTCTTTCGTTTCATTCCATATCATTTCCCATATTCCTCCGCTTCAAGATTCCAGGGCGTAGCCGGCCTCGAACGCGCGCCGGTTGATTTCCGCCGTTTTCGGAGGAACCGTTTCCGCGATCACGCGGACGCAGTCTTCTTTCGGGAAACCGAGGTACCGGGCCGCGGCGCCCAGCACAACGACGTTGAACGCCTTCGGAGCGCCGAGCGCCTTCGCCTTTTCCGTGGCGTCCACCGCTACGGTGCGGCGCGCACGCTTCAACGTCCCCAAGACGTCCTCCGGGTAAGCGGCCGCGCCTGCGGAGACCGTGGCCGGGTCGATGCGCAGGTCGTTCACGACCACAACGCCGTCTTTTTTCAGAAAATGCAGGTACCGGAGCGCCTCCAGCTTCTCAAACGCAATCAGCACATCCGCCTGGCCGGCTTCGACGATCGGCTCCGCGACCTTTTCCCCGTAGCGGACGAACGTGACGACGCTTCCGCCGCGCTGCGCCATGCCGTGCACCTCCGAGAGCTTCACGTCGTAGCCCGCCTCCGAAGCGAGGCGGCCGAGGATGCGGCTGGCCAGGAGCGTCCCCTGGCCGCCCACGCCGACGATCACGATATTCTTCCCGCCGTTCAATTCATTCACCAGCCCTTTTCTTTTCAATCGCGCCGAATTTACAGAGCTGCATGCACAGCCCGCAGCCGTTGCACATCGTCTCTTCGACGGCGGCGGTTCCGTCGGCGCTCCGCGTCAAAGCCGGGCAGCCCGGTTTCAGGCAGGCGCCGCATTTCCTGCATTTTTCGGGGTCCACCGCGCATTTGTACGGGAACTTCACGCCTTTGAGCAGCGCGCAGGGCGACCGCGCGACGATGACCGAAAGGGCCTCGCGCGCCGTCTCGCGCCGAAGGACGGCTTCCAGCTCCGCCTGATCGAGCGCGTCCGCTTCAAACACGTATTTTACGCCGAGCGCCCGGCAAAGCTCCATCAGGTCGACGGCCGGAACGGTCTGCCCCTTCAGGGTTTTCCCCGTCGCGGCGTGGTCCTGGTGGCCCGTCATGGCCGTGGTGGAGTTGTCTAGGATGACGACGGTGCCCGTCGCCTGGTTGTAGGCCATGTTCATCAGGGAATTGACGCCCGTGTGCAGGAACGTGGAGTCGCCGATAACTGCCACCCAGTCGCGCACGAAATCGCCGCCGCGCGCCTTCTCGATGCCGTGGAGCATGCTGATCCCGGAGCCCATGCAAACGGTCGTCTCGATCACGCCGAGCGGCGGGACTGCGCCGAGCGTGTAGCAGCCGATGTCTCCCGTCGCGTGCAGCCGCAGGCGCTTGAGCGCCGTAAAGACGCTGCG
>DHAI01000047.1:7032-8429 GCA_002397355.1 Ruminococcaceae bacterium UBA4958
GATCTTTTCGCCGAGCACGCGCTCTCGGATCAGGTTCGCGCTGTACTCGCCCTGCCGCGTGAAGATCTCCTTGCCGACGGCTTTCGAGATACCCCAGGATTTCACCTGCTCCTCCACGACGGGTTCCAGTTCCTCAAAGACGTAGAGCCGATCCACTTTCGCGGCAAACTCCTCGATCAGCCTGCGCGGAAGCGGGTTCAGGATGCCGAGCTTCAGCACGGAAGCGCGCGGCATGGCCTCCTTGACGTACTGGTAGGCGATGCCGCTCGTGATGAAGCCGACGGAAAGGTCCCCGTACTCCACCCTGTTCACGGGGAAACCGTTCGCGTCCTCCGCAATGCGCTTCAGGCGCGCTTCCACCGCGACATGGCGCTTGATCGCGTTGCCGGGCATCATGACGTACTTTGCGATGTCCTTCTCGTACGGGATGTCCGGCCTCTCCTCACGGCCGCGGAGTTCGACCGGGCCGCGCGAATGGGAAAGGCGCGTGGTGCTGCGCAGGATCACCGGCGTGTCGTACGCTTCGCTGAGCGCATACGCATATTTCACGAAGTCCTTGGCCTCCTGGCTGTCGGAAGGCTCCAGCACGGGGATCATGGCGGCTCTGGCGACCATGCGCGTGTCCTGCTCGTTCTGGGAGCTGTACATGCCGGGGTCGTCGGCGGCGACGAGGACCATGCCGCCGCGCACGCCGGTATACGCCGCGGTGTAGAGCGGGTCCGACGCCACGTTGACGCCCACGTGCTTCATGCAGCAGAGAGAGCGCACGCCCGCCACGGAGGCGCCGAGCGCGACCTCGGTGGCGACTTTCTCGTTCGGAGCCCATTCGGCGTAAACCTCCGGGTATTTTGCGAGGCTCTCGCTGATCTCGGTGCTCGGGGTGCCCGGATAAGCGGAGGAGACCTTTACGCCCGCCTCATAGGCGCCTCGCGCGATGGCTTCATTGCCGAGCATGATTTTCTTTTCCGGCACTGTCATACGCCTTCCTTTCCCTTGCGGAGATCCGTCACGCGCCTGGCTTTCCCCTCAAAGCGACGCAGCGTGTTCGGCGAGACAAGCTCGACCTTCACATCGAGGCCGAGCATCAGGCGCATTTTCGCCTTGATGCCCTTTTCCAGCTTTTCCAGGGCGGCGTAGGAGTCCATCATGCCGGCCGCGGCGACCTCCACGCGGATGGTGAGAACGTCGGCAAAGTCCCTGCGGTCCACCACGATCTCGTAGTTCGGGCCGATGCCGTCGGTATTGATGAGCGCCTCCTCGATCTGGCTCGGAAACACGTTCACGCCGCGGATCTTCAGCATATCGTCCGTGCGGCCGGAAAGGTTCTCCATGCGCACCGTCGTGCGGCCGCAGGGGCACGGCCCGTACATCAGCCGCGTGATGTCCCGCGTGCGGTA
>DHAI01000047.1:8682-9266 GCA_002397355.1 Ruminococcaceae bacterium UBA4958
CCGGGTTCCAGCGTTTCTCCTGTTTTTGGGTCGATGACCTCCGGGATAAAGTGGTCCTCGTTCACGTGCATGCCGTTCAGCTCCAGGCATTCACCGGAAACGCCCGGGCCCATCAGCTCGCTCATGCCGTAATTCTGCGTAAGGTTGACGTTTTCGCCCCAGACCTTATACAGTTCCCGCCGCATGGCCTCCGTCATCAGCTCGCTGCCGAGCACGAGGCTTTTCACGCGAAGGTCCTTTTTGGGATCAAGGCCCGTCTGCCGCGCCACCTCAGCAATGCGCATGGCGTAAGACGGCGTGGCGACAAGGAGCGTTGTGCCGAAATCCTTCATGTACATCAGCTGTTTTTGCGTGTTGCCGGTCGAGGACGGCACGACGGCCGCACCCACCTTCTCCAAACCGTTGTGCAGCCCCAGCGCGCCGGTAAACATGCCGTAGCCGAAGCAGATCTGGGCCACGTCCCCGTCCGTGGCGCCGCCGGCCACGGCGACGCGCGCCACGCATTCCCTCCAAACTTCCAGGTCGCCCGCCGTATAGCCCACGACCGTCGGCTTGCCCGTGGTGCCGCTGGAGGCGTGGATGCG
>DHAI01000032.1:0-398 GCA_002397355.1 Ruminococcaceae bacterium UBA4958
TCCGAAGCCGATACGCCCACCACATCGGTGTACCGCAATCTGCTGACCGCCATCCGGGACAAAGGCTTGAAGGTCAGCACCGCGAAGGCCGGAGTTTCGCTGTTCGACGGCGGCGGCGAAAGCGCCGCGTTCGTCGCTCCGAACGGCACCGATTACGGCGACCTGAACCAGTATTCCGCCGTCCTGCTGCTCGCCTACGGGAAAAACCGCTTCCTGTTTACGGGCGACGCCGGAACGGTTTCGGAAAAGGAGATCACGGCCGACGTCAGGGCCGACGTGCTGAAGGTGGGCCACCACGGGAGCGGCACCTCCACCGGCGCGGCGTTCCTGAAAAAGGTCTCGCCGAAGTACGCCGTCATCGAGGTGGGGAAGGACAACCAGTACGGCCACCCGGCCGC
>DHAI01000032.1:553-4099 GCA_002397355.1 Ruminococcaceae bacterium UBA4958
GCTCGGGACCGTCACGTTCACTTCCGACGGGAGCACGGTTTCCGCGGACAAAAAGCCCGCATCCTGATGAGGAAAGGGGGAACGTTCCATGCAGTATGTGATCGACCGGATTGAGGGCGGCTTCGCGGTGGCGGAGCTTGCGGACGGCGGCCGCGCGGATGTCCCGCTCGCGGCCCTGCCGGCGGGCTGCCGCGAAGGCGACGTCGTTTCCGTGACGGTCGACGCCGAGGCGACGAAGCGCCGCCGCCGCGAAATCCGCAGGCTGGAGGACGACGTATGGGGGGGCTGACCGCCGCCCCGCACCCCGAAAAACGTCCCCGGCGCCTGATTGCGCCGGGGGCGTTTGCCGTCTGCCGTTTCATGCGGGGAGCGCGGGCTTTTTGGCGGCCTTTAGCCCTCCGCCTGCACGGAGGAGGCGTTTTTCGCCTCCTCCGGCAGGGCCACGGCGGGCGCGCTGCCGAACGCGGAGAGGTCGCAGACCGTCCTGCAGGCGGAAACGGAAATTTTTACCGGGCTGCCGTCGATGTTCCCGAAGATTTGGTTCAGAGCGTCCGCGGCGTCCAGCTCCAGCCGCAGGGGGTCTCCGGTTTCCGCGTCCGCGTAGCAGTAGCCGTAGACCGCCGGCGCGCCGTCCAGCAGCGCCTGCACGGCGGTGGAGGAACCGTTCGCCATCCCGGACGCCGTGACGATGTTTTCCACGAAGCCGCGCAGGACTTCGCTTTTCAGCTTCAGCTCGATCTTATGGGCTTTCCGGGAGCCGGTCTCCGTCTCGCGCACATAGCTCTGGTTTTCCGTTTCATCCAGCAGGCGCAGCGCGGCGATCTGCGCTGCGGGGGAGGTGTCGAGGTCGCCGGCGTCCGATTTCTGCCAGCCGGAGGGGGTCTTGCAGTAGAAGCTCAGACGCCCGTCCTCCGTCACGGTGTAGGTCTCGCCGGTTCCGGCCGCGCCGTCGTTCTGCGAGGATTGCGCGGATTTCACGGCGAACGGGTCCGCCCGGTAGACGAGCTCCGTTTTCGAGCGGAAACTGTGGCCGGCGCCGTTCGCCGTAAAGCTCAGCTCGCTCACGGTGACGGCGGCGCAGCTTCCGGCGGAGGCTGCGCGGGCCTTCGCCTCGCGCAGCAGCACCCCGGCGTCCGGGCGGGAGCCGCACGCCGCGAGGAGGTAAATCATGGAAAAGGCCGCCGCCGCGGCCAGCCTGGAAATCTTCATGGAGCATCCCCATTTCCTTTCGCTTTATCTTATCAGATTTCGCCGCGCCGCGCAAGGCCGCTTTCCCGCCGCGCTTGACATCCCGCACACGATCAGCGTAAAATAGGGTAGAATCCGGGGAAATATGCCGAAAAGCGGCGGAAGCCGGGAGGAACTGGAAACCGTGATGGATAAAATCAGACGAATCGCCATGGGGATGGCGTCTCTTTCCGTTTTCCGGGGGGTGCTGGACCGCGCTGTTCCGGGGGCGTTTTACCGTCTGCTGGCCGCGGCGGGCGGCCCGGAAGAGAAATTCTGCGGCGCCTGGGGCGCGTTCTTCGCCGCCCTGTGCGAAGCGGGCGGCTGCGGCGATTTCGCGCGCAGCCTGACCGAGCCGGTCCTTTCCGACGAGAACGCCTTTTCGCGCGCCGCGGCGGGCGGGGAGGAAGACTTTCCGCCCGAGATGGTCGCCGCCGCCGCGCGCGACGTCTCCGTCCTGCGGGAGGCGGCGGCCGTCACGCCGGAGGATCTTCTGCGCAGCGCGGGCTTTCCGCAGGACGGGCGGGAGCTTTCGCTGCCGGCCTGGCGGGCCGGGGAACCGGTCCCGGAGCTGCGAGGGGACGCGCGCGGCTGCGTCTCGAAGCTCGCCGGCTTTTACCGCCGGAACGGCTGCGGCATGTACTGCCGCTACCGCGCGTTCATCTGGCGCGGCGGGGAGATCCGGCCCGTGGCGCATCCGGACCGGACGCGGCTCAGCGACCTGAAGGGCTACGAGGCCCAGCGCGGCATGGCCGTTGAGAATACCGAAGGGTTCCTGCGCGGCCTGCCCGCCAACAACTGCCTGCTGTACGGCGACCGGGGGACGGGAAAGTCCTCGACGGTCAAGGCGCTGCTCAACGAATATTATCCGCGCGGCCTGCGCATGATCGAGATCCCGAAGGAATCGCTGGCGGATTTCCCGCTGCTTGCGGACCGGATCGCGGCGCTCCCGCTGAAATTCATCATTTTCATCGACGACCTCGCCTTCAACCGGGAGGACGACGCCTACGCCTCGCTGAAGGCCGTGCTGGAGGGCGGGCTGGCCGCCCGGCCGGAAAACGCGCTCATCTACGCCACGTCCAACCGGCGGCACCTGGTCCGCGAAACGTTTTCCGGCCGGGAAGGCGACGAGGTTCACCGGAGCGACTCCATCCAGGAGGGCCTCTCGCTGTACGACCGGTTCGGCCTTTCCATCCGCTTCACCCTGCCCGGCAGGGAGCAGTTCCTCCAGATCGTGCACCGGCTGGCCGAACAGCGCGGCCTGCGGGTGGACGCCGGGGAGCTGGACCGGGGCGCGGAGAAGTGGGCGCTCACGCGCGGCGGAAGGTCGCCGCGCTGTGCGAAACAATATATCCGTACCGTGGAGGCCCGCGTGCGTGCCGCGGAGAACCGCGGCACGGACTGACGCCGTGAAAGGAGACTCATATGCTGAAAAAATGGACTGCCGCCGTTTTATGCGCGGCGCTCCTGTTTACGTTTGCGGCCGCGTGCGGCCGCAGCAACGATATTTCTTCCGGAGCCGAAGCGAAGGATTTCCCGGTCACCGTCGGGAATGTCACCATCGGCAGCGAGCCGAAGGGTGCGGCGGTTCTCTCGCCGAACGCGGCGGACGTGGTTCTGGCCCTCGGGTACGAGCTTGCCCTGAAGGCGAAAAGCGCCTCCTGCACGCAGGCCGACCTTGCGGCGCTTCCGGTCGTGACGGCCGACGACGCCGGAAAGATCAAATCTTACGGGGCGGACCTCGTGTTCGCGGACGCGGCCCTCACGAAGGACCAGCAGGCCGCCATGGACCGCAACGGCATCGCCGTGGTCGTGCTGAAGCCCGCTTCCTCCCGGTCGGACCTGCAGCGCCTTTACTGCGAGGTCGGTTCGGCGCTGAAGGGCGGCTCCACCGGCTACGGGAAGGGAAAGACGATCGCAGCCGGCGTCTTCGAGACGATCGACGACGTCACGCGGTCGGTCCCGAAGAGAAGCACGCCGGTCACGGCCGTTTATCTGTATAACGCGCAGGGCTCCGCCGCCACGGGAGACACCATTGCGGGCAGCCTCGTGAAATCCTCCGGCCTGCAGAACGTCGCGGAAGACGCCGCCGGCGGGAAGTACTCCGTGGAGACCCTGCTTCTGTCGAACCCGCAATACATTTTCTGCGCGAAGGGCGTGAAGGCGAAGCTGACCTCCGGCGAGCAGTTCAAGCGCCTGGGCGCGGTCAAAACGGGTAAAATCTACGAGATGGACCCCACGCTGATGGCGCTCCAGGGCGAGCAGATGATCAACGCCGTGAGCTTTATGGCGGGCACCGTTTATCCGGAGCTTCTCAAG
>DHAI01000032.1:4292-4588 GCA_002397355.1 Ruminococcaceae bacterium UBA4958
GTCCTCCGCCGTTTCCGCGAACGGGATGAACCTGAACCAGACGCTGAAGTTCGGCATGCAGAGCGGCGACGTCATGAAGCTGCAGAAGCGTTTGGAGGAACTGGGCTACATGTTCGTGGAGCCGACCGGCCTGTATGCCGAAGGAACGCAGCAGAGCGTGAAGGATTTCCAGTATTTGAACGGGCTGACGGTGACGGGAGTCGCCGACCCGGAGACGCTGAAGCTGATTTTCTCCAACCAGGCGAAAAAGCGCACGCAGTGACGCTCTTTTCCTTCCCGCTGGAAAGGCGCAGAAA
>DHAI01000032.1:4778-9688 GCA_002397355.1 Ruminococcaceae bacterium UBA4958
TTAAGCCGCGGCGCGCGGTGTCAGCTCAGCACGGCCAGCACCTGGTCGGTCTCGACGGAGTCGCCCTTCCGCACGTTGACGGAGGCGACGGTGCCGGATTCGGGCGCCACGACCTCCACCTCCATTTTCATGGCTTCCAGCACGAATGCCGTGTCGCCTTTGCCGACGCTCTGGCCTGCGGAGATCTTGACCTCCAGGATGGTGCCGGGCATCGGGCTGACGATTTTCGCCTTGCCCGCAACGGCGGCCGGAGCGGGGGCAGCCGCGGGTGCGGGAGCCGGTGCCGGAGCGGGAGCCGGTGCCGGAGCAGCTGCGGGAGCGCGCTGCACGGTGCGGTAGGGAGCGACCGTGCGCACGGGCTGCGCCGCGTCTGCCGCGCCTGCCGGGACCGGAGCGCCGGAAATGCGTTCCACATCCAGTTCATATTTTTTTCCGTTCAGCGTAACAGTGTATCTCATGCCTCTTTCATCCTCCTGATTTTTCACGGCGGCACGCCGCGTGTTCTTTTATCGGATTTCCCGGAAGCTGCGCACGGCGATCTCTTCGGGCTTTGCGCCGAGATCGTCGCAGACGGCGGAGAGGGCGATCGCCTCGATCTCGTCCGCCGTCAAACCGTTCTCCGGCGCGGCGGGGGCCGGCGGCGCGGGAGCCTCCGGCGACGGGGCGGACGCTTCCGCCTTGCCCGCGCCCGCTGTGATCCTGGAATAAATCAGGATCAGGACAGCCAGAATCGCGAGCGTTATGAATACGAAAAACAGCGCCGTTCCGGAAAAACCGGAGGGTTCGGCAGCCAGCGTGAAAGGACTCGTCTGCATGGATTCCACCTCTTTCTTTCGAAATTGCGGGGTGGCTGAAACCCCGGCGGAGTCTGGGATAGAACCGTCCATTTCAAAATAAAACGGCATTTTCCAAATCTTTTCATATTATATCACAAATTGCGGGCGGATTGGAGACGGAGGATAAAAAATGATTCGAAATTCAAAAGGATCAACGCGGTGTTTTTTCCAAAAGCGCTGAGAGGGGATTTCGGGCGGGAATTTACAAATTATTTTCCGATACGGGGAAAAGGGAAAACGCACGCATTGACATTCCGCGGGAGGGGCATTATCATAAAACGGTACGGGCGATGATAGGACCGGATCGATTTTTCAGGCGGGGAGGCGGCGTTCGAGATGAAACGCGGGCATTCGAAGGCGACGGCCGGTTTTCTGGCGGCTGCGGTGCTGGCCGGCGTGATCCTCAGTTATGATTTCCTTTCGGGCAGCCGGGGGGAGGCGCGGCAGGTCGATGCCCAGAGGCCGCTTGCCGCGGCGGTCGTTTCTTCCGGGAGCGTTCGGCCGGCGTCCTCCGCGGCGGACGCTTCTTCCGGGGGCAAGGTGCGGGCGTCCTCCGCGCCGGAGTCCCGGGAAGACCTGGCCGTGGTCCTTACGGACGAGCTGAAAAACAGCGTGGTCGGCGACCCGGAAAAGATGAAAGCGGGCCTCGCCAGCAACGACGCGGTCCTCGTGCGCGTCAGGGACCGTCGGGTGCTGCTGGACAAAAACGGTTCCAAGCGCATCTACCCGGCTTCGATGACGAAGATCATGACGGCGGTCGTCGCGATCGAGGAAACGGAAAACCTCTCCGAAAAAATCACGCTGGAAAAGCCGATCTTTGACAAGATGTACGCGGAAGACGCCTCCATGGCGGGCTTTCTCCCGGACGAGAGCGTCAGCATGCTGGACCTGCTGTACGGCGCCATCCTTCCGAGCGGCGCGGAGTGCTGCGCCGGCATCGCCGAGCGCCTGGCGGGCTCGGAGGAGAATTTTGCGGCCGCAATGAACCGGAAAGCCGCGGCGCTCGGCCTTTCCGGGACGCATTTCACGAACACCACCGGCCTGCACGACGCGAATCATTACTCCACCGTGAGGGACATTGCCGCGCTGCTCTGCTACGCGCTGGAAAACCCCACGTTCCGCCGCGTGTTCACCACGCCGAATTATACCACCTCCGCCACCAACAAGCACCCTGACGGCGTTTCCTTTACCAGCACGATGTTCCGGTGCCTGGAAAGCCCGAAGGCGGGGAAGGCGACGCTCCTGGGCGGCAAGGTCGGCTTTACCGACCAGGCGGGCCTGTGCCTGGCCAGCCTGGCGGAGCTGGACGGGACGGAGTATGTGCTCGTCACGGCGGACGCGCAGAATCTTTACCGCGGCGAGATCCACGACGCGCTCGCGGTTTACGGCTCGCTCGGCGCCTAGCCGCAGGGGCCGGAATCATCCGCCGCTTGACGGGACGGCCCGCCGGGTGGTACCATGATAAAAATAATTCGCCGGATCCGGCGCATCCCGCCGGGGCGGTTCGGAGGTAATGATATTGTACGATCCCTTCGGCGGTCCGTACCGCAGATACGACCCCACCGGTTCCGGCGAGCGCTGGGAAATCCGCCGCACGGTCGGCGGCGTTTGCTGGGTGGTTCTGTCCGGCGTCCTGCTCATGTCGGTGGTGCTTCCCATAGTAGGGAAGGTCTACCTGCAGCGTTTCGGGTTTACCTTTTTGGAGCAGAACGATTTCGGCGGCCTGCCGCCCGTGATGTATTATCTGCTTTTGAGCGTGGACTACATCGTGGGCCTGGCGCTGCCCGCGTTTCTGTATTTTTACGCGAAACGCATCCCGCTTTGGCAGGGCCTTCCGTTCCGGCGCACGGGCGCTCTGGATCTTTTCCTTTATGTGGCGTTCGGGAGCATGGTCTGCATGCTTGCGAACTATCCGGCGAACCTTGTTTCCGAGATTCAGGAGGCTTTCGGGTTCAGCGGGGAGCTTCCCTCCATGCCGCTGACGGACGATCTGCCGGTTCTGATCCTTTACGGCGTGGACGTTGTCCTCATCCCGCCCCTTGTGGAGGAGATCCTGTTCCGGGGCATGGTGCTCCAGAGCCTGCGGCGCTATGGCGACGGGTTCGCGGTGCTGTTTTCCGCCATGCTGTTCGGGCTGTACCACGGCAATTTCATTCAGATGGCCTTCGCTTTTTTCTGCGGGCTTGCCCTGGGGTTCGCCGTCATCCGCACCGATTCCCTGCTGCCCGCCATCCTGATCCATTTGATCAACAACGGGGTTTCGCTTGCCATCGAGCTGGTCTCGCGCTACCGTGGCGAGCAGGCGGCGCTCGCCGCGGACCATGCCGCCACGATCTGCCTGATCGCCGCGGGGGCGCTGGCCCTTGCCCTCCTGTTTGCGCGCAGGAAGCTCTTTTCCGGCCGGAGCGGCGCCTCCATGCTTCCGCTTTCCTCCCGCATGGGGGCGGCGTTCAGCAACGGCGGGGCGCTGGTTTTCGTCCTTTATTCGCTCGTCTCGTCCGTCTATGTGCTTCAGAATGCGTGACGGCGCGACGGCCCGCGACGAGCGGTTCATGCGCCGGGCGCTGGAGCTTGCCCGGGAGGCCGCCGCGGAAGGGGAGGTCCCCGTGGGGGCCGTGGTGGTGAAGGGCGACGCCGTGATTGCGGAGGGCCGCAACCGCCGCGAAACGGGGAAAAACGCCCTGTGCCATGCGGAGCTCGAGGCCATCGGCGGCGCGTGCCGCGCGCTCGGCGGCTGGCGGCTGTGGCAGTGCGAGCTCTATGTGACGCTCGAGCCGTGCCCCATGTGCGCGGGGGCGGTAATCAACGCGCGCATCCCGCGCGTCGTTTTCGGCGCGCCCGATCCGAAGGCGGGGTCGTGCGGCTCCGTCGTCGATCTCTTCAGCCTGCCGTACAACCACCGGCCGCAGGTGCTGGGCGGGGTGCTGCGGGAGGAGTGCGCGGCGCTGCTGAAGGACTTTTTCAGGGAACTGCGGGAGAAATAGCCGGGCGCGCGGTTTCCGCACGCCCGGGCAGAAAACGGAAAAACGGAAGAATCGCCCCGGCCGGATTGCAAAACCCGGCCGGGGCGATTCCTGTCGCAGCCGCTCATTCTGTTCTATGGAAAGCAGCTATTTTTTTCGCGTGAATTTATTTTCGTCCAGATACATCGTGTTTCCGTCCAGCCGCAGAGTATAGGTGTCCTTTACGTCCTTGACGAAAACGCGGTAGCAAATGGTGATCTTGTCGCCGTTGACCGCGTAGGTCCCGCTGCAGGAGCCGAGGCTGAGCGCCTCGATTTTCATCTTCCCGCTGCTTTCGAATTTATATTCCGTCAGGCCGTAGCTGTCCTTCCAGGTGCCGACGAGACTGCCGGCCGGCACGGTCTGCTTCCTGCTGCAGCCGAAAGCGGACAGCAGGAGCAGCAGCCCCAGCAGCAATGCTACAAAACGTTTTTTCATTGGGATCCCTCCCGCTCCGTAAGATTAATTCTATCACCTTTCCCCGAACGCATCAAGCCGGACCCTTTCGGCGGATCCGCACCAGAGGTCCACGACGCGGCGCGGCAGGCCCGACAGGCAGGCGATCAGCTCCGCCGTAAGCGGCTCGTAGCTCCGGCTCCATTCCTCCAGCGACGGATCGATGAGCAGGCAGGCGGCGAAGAGATCCGCCTCGCGCTCCAGCCGCGGGACGCAGAGGTTCGTCAGGTCCGCCATCGCCTGCGCGTTCAGCCCCGGGTGGAGCAGCGCGTGGCCGAGCTCGTGCGCGCAGCAGTAGCGGCTTTCCGATTCTCCGAGGCTGCGGTTCAGCAGAATGATCCGCTTCCCTTCGCGCGTCTGGAAAGAGAGGCCTTCGACCCGCTTCGGCAGGTCGAAGCGATAGATGTCGATACGCAGGCGGTCGCAGAGCTCGAAAGGCGACGAAGTCCCGTATCGGCAGGTCAGACGGTCCGCCAGCGGCTTGATCGCTTTCATTTTTTCTTTTCCGCCCGCTTTCCGGAGGAAATCGCCGCCGCGATGCGGATGGCGTCCGCAAGCTTCTCGCGGTCCGCCGCCGTGAGCGGCGCGCCGTGGTACATCAGCCCGGGCTGATGTA
>DHAI01000019.1 GCA_002397355.1 Ruminococcaceae bacterium UBA4958
CCCCCGGCTGAGCATCATCCTGTTCGCGGTGGTCGCCGTCGTGTCGGCGTGCATCGTGATCAGCATGCGCCTGAGCTACAGCCGGTTTGCAAAGGTCCAGCGCGCGGTGGATAAAGTCAATACGGTGGTCCAGGAATACCTGCTGGGCGTCCGGCTGGTCAAGGCCTTCGGAAGATACCGGGACGAGGAAAAAAAGTTCGACGGAGTCAACCGGGACATGGCGGAGAAAAGCGTTTCCTCCCAGATGGTCATCGTGGTCTTTTCCCCTTTGATGTCCCTGGCAGTCAACCTCGGCATCGCCGCCTCCCTCTATTTCGGCAGCCTGCTTTTCCGCATCGGCCAAATCGACGTCGGCCGCATCGCCGCCTACATCAACTACCTGACGCAGATCCTGTCGTCTTTGATCATGATCACGAATATCTTCAACACCTTCGTCCGCACAAAGGCCTCCACGGAAAGGATCCTGCAGATCTTGGACGGGGAACCGGATTTTCAGGGCAGCGTGCGGCGGTTCCGGGAAGATTCCGGCCGGCTCGCCTTTGAAAACGTCACGTTTTCCTACCCCAACGGCAGCGGAATCCCCGCCGTGAAGAATCTGTCCTTCGAGCTGGACCCCGGGGAGACGCTGGCGGTGATCGGGCCCACCGGTTCCGGCAAATCAACGCTGGCCTGGCTCTGCATGCATTTTTACGAAGCCGGCGAGGGAATCATCACCTATGGCGGCACCGACATCCGGTCGCTGGACGTCGGTCTGCTGCGGAAACGCATTGCGCTCGCCTCGCAGGAAAGCGTGCTCTTTTCCGGCACCGTCTACGACAACATCGCGCTCGGGAAACCCGGCGCCACGGAAAGCGACGTGATCCGCGCCTCCAAAATCGCCCAGGCGGACGGCTTCATCCGAAAAATGCCCCGCGGCTACGACAGCATTCTGGGGCAGGGCGGCGTGAACATCTCGGGCGGCCAGAAGCAGAGGATCTCGATTGCGAGGGCTCTGGTCCGGGACGCCTCCGTGCTGATCCTGGACGACTGCACCAGCGCGCTGGACGCCATCACGGAAGCCAAAGTGCGGCAGGGGCTGCAAACCGCCGGCAGCGACAAGTCCGTCATGCTCATCACGCAGAAGATCGGAACCGCCATGTCCGCCGACAGGATCCTGGTCCTGAACGACGGCGAATGCGTCGGCTTCGGCGGCCACGCGGAGCTGCTGCAGGACTGCGAAACATACCGCGACATCTATGAATCCCAAATCGGGAATGGAAAGCCGGTGCGTGTCATCCATGGCCGATAAAGTTCCGTCCTACCCCAGCATGCCGTCGTTCCACAAGGGCGGCGGGCACGGCCGGTTCCGGCCGGCCGAAAAGCCGAAAAACGCAAAGAAGACTCTGCTGCGGCTGCTGCGGATCTTTATGGGGTGGCGCAGGCATCTCGTGATCGCCGCGCTTCTCACCGTGCTCTCCGCTCTGGTCTCGCTTCTCACGCCGTGGCTCATCGGCAGAGCCGTCAACACGTTCCAGATCGGGAAAAACACAGTCGACGCATCCCTGCTCTCCACCATTCTTCTCGCGCTGATCGGGTGCTATCTGGCGGGCTGGATCATCGACACGGTGAACGGCGCGCTGATGACGCGCGTCACGCAGGATCTTGTCACCCAGATCCGCAGGCAGGTGTACGCGAAGCTGCAGAAAATCCCCCTCAACTTTTACGACACCCATCCGAACGGCGACATCATGAGCCGCATCACCAACGACGTGGACAACATCAGCGGCACCATCAGCCAGACGACCACGCAGATGATCTCCAGCGTTTTTTCCATCGCGGGTTCGGTCGTGATGATGATGCTGCTCAGCCCGCTCCTGACGCTGGTGGCCATGATATCGATCCCGCTGTTCCTTCTGCTGACCCGGATGATCACCCGCAAAAGCCAGCGGTACTTCGTGGGCCAGCAAATTGCGCTGGGCGAGCTCAACGGCATTGTGGAGGAAAACATAGAGGGCCTCAAAATCGTGAAGGCGTACGACCTGCAGGATAAAGTGGTCGACCGCTTCAAAACCGTCAACGCCAGGATGCGGGACAATTCCATCAAGGCTCAGATCTGGTCGGGCTTCATGATGCCGTTCATGAACGTCATCAACAACTTCTCCTATGCTCTTCTGGCCTGCATCGGCGGCATCCTGTCCGTCAACGGCGCGATTACGGTCGGCGTGATCGTCAGCTTCCTCTCCTATTCCAAGCAGTTCGGCCGGCCGCTGAACAACATCGCCGGCATGTTCAACTCCATCCAGTCCGCGCTGGCCGGCGCCGAACGGATTTTCCAGATCATGGACGAGGCGGAGGAGACGCCGGACCGGGAGGATGCCGTCACGGAGGAAAAGCTCCGCGGAAAGGTCGAGTTCCGGGACGTGTCGTTCGCCTATCCGAACGGGAAACCGGTCCTGCGCCATGTCAGCTTCGTCGTGCAGCCCGGGGAAGTGGTGGCCCTGGTGGGAGAAACCGGCGCGGGGAAAACCACCATCGTCAATCTGCTCACCCGGTTTTACGAACTGAGCGAAGGCGAAATCCTGATCGACGACGTCAACATCACGCGGATCCGGCGCGACAGCCTGCGGAACTTCTTTTCCATCGTGCTGCAGGACACCTGCCTGTTTACCGGAACGATCGCGGACAACATCCGCTATTCCAGCCCCTCCGCTTCCGACGGGGAAGTCGTCGCCGCGGCCAAGCTGGCGCGGGCGCATCCGTTCATCTCCCGGCTGCCCCGCAAATACGGCACGCCGGTGTCCGGCAGCACGGACAACCTGAGCCAGGGACAGCGGCAGCTTCTGGCGATCGCGAGGGCCGTCCTGTGCGACGCGCCCATCCTGATTCTGGACGAGGCGACCAGCAGCGTCGACACGAAAACCGAAAAGGAAATCCAGAACGCGATGCTGAACCTCATGAAAAACCACACCTGTTTCCTGATCGCGCACCGCCTTTCCACAATCCGCGACGCAGACCGCATCATGGTGATCAGCGACGGCGAAATTCTGGAGAGCGGCACGCACGGCGAGCTGATGGACCGGAAAGGCCGGTATTATCAGATGGTCGTGAGCCAGATGGGCTGCGAAAATCCGCCGGCTCTCGAAGGCTGAGTGGAATTCTCGAACACGGGGCCGGCCGGAAACAGCCGCTTTAAACCCGGCGCACCGCAGAGAAAAGGCCGGGCCGCTCGTTCGCGGTCCGGCCTTTTCTCTGTCTTACGCTTTGGCGCTCTGGAATTTCTGCTTTGCCTGCTGTACTTTCTGCTGGTCTGCGGCGGGCGTCTGGTACCATCCGCGCTGCTTCATCACGTCGAACACCTCGGCCTGGATCTGGTGCTCTTCGTCGAGCAGACGCATGAACTGGTTGCGCACATCCGGCGTGGCGCACTCATTCGTAAACGTGTTGTAGGTGTCCGTAATGAATTTCTGGGACGCGAGCACGTCGTACATCATGTCTTTCTCCGGGATGTTTTTGGAAGTCTGATTGCCGCTCATCTGTTGATTCATCATTTTTTCTCTCCTTATCCCAAGAAATTGAGAAGCTGGTCGTAGTGCGCCTGGTGTTTTTGCGCGATGCTGTCGCATTTCTGTTTGAGTTCCCCGTCGCCGCACATCTGCGAGTAGGCCTTCATCTTGGAGATGAGAGTCTGTTCGCTCGTGAGTTCGTCTTCGATTGCAGTGAGTTCCTTTTCCGTGATCTGTGCCATTTTCAGCAACACTCCTTTTTCAATATCTATTATCCAGCCCTTTTGGGCAGAATAAGCGGTGCTACAAAAGTCGGCAGCTTATGTAGCCTGCCGCAGCTTTTCCCTTTCCCCAAGACCGAAGCTTACGGAAAGGGCCTCGTCAACACGGGACATTGACTGGGGATCGAGGCAGCCCATATGCTCTTTCAGACGACGTTTGTCAAGCGTTCTCACCTGCTCCAACAGGACGATGGAGTCCTTGGCCAAACCGGTCTTGTGCGCGTCAAGCAGGATATGGGTCGGCAGATTCGCTTTTCCACGCTGACTTGTGATTGCCGCCGCGATCACGGTGGGGCTGAAACGGTTCCCGACATTATTTTGAACGATCAGCACCGGGCGGATGCCGCCCTGCTCCGAACCGACAACAGGGCTTAGATCGGCGTAATAAATATCTCCCCTGTGGACAATCATTGATTTCACCTTCCGACTGATTTCCTTTCTTTGGTTTCAATCGTATTTTTGGCCCCGGCGAATGAAAATATACACTTCCGCGACCATTTTCATAATATTAAAGACACATGGAAGCTGTTATGAAATTGCCACCTTTTCTACGCTATTATCGGAAGGAAATGAAAAAACTTGCTCATGCGATTCAATCGGAAGAAACGGGGCTCCCACCGGGGCCCGGCATTGTTCCGGCGGCCTTCCGCCAACGAAATTCGGAAGGATTTAATTCCAATAGGTGCTTTATTGAAAATACGGTTGATGTTATGATGAAATATAGATAAAATATAATATAGGTTGCCGGATGGAATGGGGGAAATAAAACATGACGGCCTATGAAGCACTGCAGGAATTTCACGCATGGGTTCAATCGCAGAAACCCGAAATAAGCGAAAAAGCGAAGGCTTTGACAGAAAGCGCCCTCAAGGAAAAGGCAAGGCGGGAAACCGGATGCCAGTATTGCACGCCGGACGGCGGTGCGGCCAGGCACTTTCTGCATTCCGAATCGGCAAAGGTAACCCTTACAGGCGACCGCCTCCATATTGTCGCAACTGAAAAACAGGACGCGGCGTTCCGGATCAATTACTGCCCCAACTGCGGCAAGAAGCTGAACAACAGAGCCGCAAGCTATGGAAACGACGATCCGCTCACCGTGGAGGAATTGGAGGAAATGGACGGCGATCCGCTCTTCGTCGTCCCGATCGTCGACAGGATGCCGGAGGACTGCAGTCTGCAGTCCCCGCGTTGGGGAATCCTGTCGACGGACACCGGAAAAGAGGATATGGTGAGGTTCGCTTTCCAGGACGGAAAAACGGTGGACCTGCACTTGAGCATCTATAACGAAGTCTGGATCGCTTTCGCCAAAAAGCCGTCGGGGAAAAAATAACGCGCAAAGACGGAAGGCTTCCCGGCTTTCAACAGACGCAGACGGCACGAAGGCCCATCCCGCTTGCCGCGCGGGATGGGCCCGTTCCTTGAAAGAAACAATCGTCGCCCCCCGGCAACGGACTGATTTTCGTTAGCCGGACAAGAACGGGGAAGCCCGCTTTCTCCGGGCTTCCCCTCACAGTCCGGCGCGCCGGGCTGATTTTATTTTGATTTTGTTCTTACTGAAAAGCGGAAGCTTCCGCGACGGCAGGCTCCGCACAGTCGCTGAACACGGCCTCCATCTCCCAGTCCGGCACGGACAGGTTGATCGGCATGCCGGTGTTCCCGTCCGCCTCAAGGTGAAAGAGAGAGCCGCGCACGACGCCGGAAAAGGAATTCGCCCCTTCCGCCATCAGGGCGTCCGGCTTTGCGGCGCAGTCTATCGCCTCCTTCAGCAGGCGCGGAAAAGCGCCGTCCGGCAGAATACACGCTCCGCTCTGCGCGGAAAGGCCTCGGTACGTCTCGGTAAACCCGTCGCCAACCCACATGTATTTCAGGCCGGCCCCATTTCCCGACAGGATCTCCAGCGAAGCGGAGGCCGGTCCCGTGCGGATGAACGAGCAGAGATAGTCGTCGCCGCGGCAGGAAACCCGCGCGCGGCAGGAGAAAGCCAGGCTGAGGTCCTCGGTGGACAGTCTCTTTCCCCCGGTGGAGCAGGCGGAAAGAAGCAGGATCAGAGCGGAAAGGAAGATCAAAAACACACGCCGCATAGCCGGCCTCCGCAAAAGGCGGAAGCGCGCGGCTACCGCCCGATTTTCAGAAAAAGCTCCGGAAGCATGGCGACCAGGTCCGTGGGCAGCATGGCGCTCTGCGATTTTTCCATCGCGCAGCGGTCGCCCGCCAGGCCGTGGAGATAGACGGCGCCCACCGCGGCGTCGTACGGGGCGATTCCCTGCGCCGCGAACGAGGCGATCATCCCGGCCAGCACGTCGCCGCTTCCGCCCTTCGCCGCGGTGGGCGCCGTCTATC
>DHAI01000086.1:0-440 GCA_002397355.1 Ruminococcaceae bacterium UBA4958
TACGGCTACGTTTACGTGGCGCATGTGGCCATGGGCGCCGATTACAACCAGACCGTCAAGGCCATCGCCGAGGCGGAGAGCTACAACGGCCCGTCCATCATCATCGCCTATGCGCCGTGCATCAACCAGGGCATCAAGACCGGCATGAGCACCTCGCAGCTTGAAGAGAAAAAGGCTGTTGCGGCCGGCTACTGGAAGAACTTCCGGTATGATCCGCGTCTGAAGGCGGAGGGAAAGAACCCGTTCCAGCTCGACAGCAGGGCGCCGTCCGTTCCTTACCGCGACTTCATCATGGGCGAGGTCCGTTACAACTCCCTGACGCGCGCTTTCCCGGACCGTGCGGAAAAGCTCTTTACGAAAGCGGAGCAGTACGCGAAGGAAGACTACGAGAATCTCGCAAAGCTTGCCGGCAAGCCCGCCAAATAATTCGTTTTCCAGTT
>DHAI01000086.1:621-6586 GCA_002397355.1 Ruminococcaceae bacterium UBA4958
GAACAGCTGTGGGATTAACAAATTTTTCAGAATTTATTCATGAAAATATTAAGGGAATATCACACCTTTTTCACAGAATCGGTGGATAATAAAGCCAGAACATTCCGAAAAGATGATTTGTGAAAGGGTGTTAAAGATGTTTGAGCCGAATCATTCCATCGACGATGAAAATAAAGCAAGCAAGAACATGGCGGAAAATGAAAACGGGCTCTCCGAACGGGAGCAGAACGCGGCTTCCGGCGACGGGAAGGCGGGAGGCGCGCAGGACAAGGCCGTGACGCCTTACGGTCTCGGGCAAGAGAATTCATACGGCAGGTACAGCCAGTACAACACTTACAGCCCGAAACCGGACGAATCAACCTGGGGCGGCGTCCCGTACCGTCCCTACGGCTCCCCGCAGCCGCGGCAAAGCGGCCCCGAAGACCCGGAACCGAAGAAAGGGAAAAGACATACGTTCCGCAAGGTGCTGGTGGGCGTGCTGGCCTGTCTTGTCGTTTCGGCGGGTTCCATCGCGGGTTTCGTAGCGCTCGTCAACAACGGCACGGTAAAGCTGCAGGCTTCCTCCTCCAGTTCGACGCCGGCGTTCACCATCGTGCAGAGCGGAAGCAGCTCCACGCCGGCAAAGAATGCCGCGACCACGGCTTCGGAGCTGACGAAGCAGCAAGTGGCCCAGAAGGTGCTTCCCTCCGTTGTCTGCATTGAGAATTACAGCGCCACTTCGCAGCGCACCGCGGGCCGCGGAGACCAGTTCGGTTTCGGCGATGAGGAAGAAGGAGGCGGCGATGAGGGCAACACGGACAACGGCGAGGTTTCCCCGACCAGCGAGGGCAGCGGCATCGTCGCGACGGCCGACGGATATATTATCACAAACGCGCACGTTGTCTCCGGCGCCTCCAAGCTGAAGGTGGTCCTTTACGATGGCAAGACGTATTCCGCCACGCTCGTCGGAAGCGACAGCATTACGGACCTCGCGCTCGTCAAGATCGACGCAACCGGCCTGACAGCCGCCGAATTCGGCTCCAGCGGTGATCTGCAGGTCGCGGACACCGTGATGGCCGTCGGCAATCCGGGCGGCCTTGAGTTCAACTCCAGCGTGACCGTCGGGTATGTGTCGGCGCTCAACCGCGAGATTACCAGCTCCGACACCGGCTACACCATGAAGTGCATCCAGACCGATGCGGCGATCAATCCCGGCAACTCCGGCGGCGCGCTAGTCAACATGAAGGGACAGGTCGTGGGCATCAATTCGTCCAAGATCGTTGCAACGGGCTATGAGGGCCTCGGCTTCGCCATCCCGATCAATACCGCGCAGCCGATTATTTCCGAGCTGAAGCAGTACGGATATGTGAAGGACCGCGCGGCGCTCGGCGTCTCCGGACAGTATATCGACAGCATGACGGCCCGCTTCTACGGCCTCACCGCCGGATTTTACGTTTACTCCATATCCAGCCAGTACGTCACGGCTGCGGGAATTCAGAAAGGCGACGTGATCACGAAGGTCGACAATAAATCCGTTACGAGCCAGAGTACGCTTGCGTCCGCGATTGCCGCGAAAAAGCCGGGAGACTCGGTGACGCTCGCCGTCGCGCGCGCGACGACCGGCAAGACCTTTACCGTTACGGTGAAGCTCCTGCAGGCAACCGGCAAATCCTGAGCGTTCCGGCGACGGCCCACCGTCATAAAAAGCTCTCCGAAAGGAACATTCCTTCCGGAGAGCTCTTTTGTCTTGCGGGCATCCGCTTGCCCGCTTTTCGTCCCGCCTGCGGCGGCTACTTGCGGCTTCTGCACTCCGTGACAAGCATATTGAATATCCTGAAAAAGCCTGGCTTCATGGTCCGTCAGGCCGTCCGGCACGATGGCTTTCCGATTGTCAAGCCCCGATAGATAGTCGCTGGTAACGCCGAACAGCAATGCCATTTTGGAAAGGATGTCGACCGACGGAACCGCCAAATTATTCAGCCGCTGACACTGAACCTCGTCAGGGACAGCCGCCTTGCAACCTGTGTTTGGGACAAATGCTTCCTCTCGCGCAGCTCCTTTAATCTCAGCCCGAAATCGAACAAAACACCACCACCCTTTTCGCAACCAATTTCAATCTGGTCCGGTCAAGCGGTGGGAGCTTTCCGCACGGATTCCCGCGCATTATCCGCAAACCCGAATTTCTTTCTCAGCCGCGCGAAAACACGAGGAAGCATCCTCTCGATTTCCTCGGGATTGTCCGGAAGCAGGACGATCGCCTGGTCGGCGCTTTCAATCAGATAGCCGGTTTTCTCCCTGCCCGGGAGGCCCAGGATACCCTTCGGTTCGCCGGACGCGTCGAGGGGGACGCGCAGCGTCCGAAAAATCGCCGCCGAGCATTCCGGCCGGCGCTCCGGCGCGGATGAGAGAAGGAAAAGGACGGTGTTTCCGCGCAGCAGGCGTGCGATGTCGCCGTTCAGGTCTTCCGGCCGCACGCAGACGCAGATGCCGGAAAGCACCGTACCGAAAGGGCCGGCGGCGCGGTTCAGGACATTTTGGCACGCGGCGGTCCTCCGCGCGCGGTAAAACAATAGCCCCGCGTTCATTCTTTCTTTTCCCCCTCCCGGAAAATCAGTGCATGCCTCTTTCGTGCGAATAGGCGGCGGTTTCCATCCCGCCCAGGTTCAGCACCCTGCGGCGGATCATGTCCAGCGCGTTGGACGACGCCATGTGGCGGATCCAGCCGCGGCTTTTGCCGGGGGCGGCGCCCATCCGGCGCACCCAGGCGTTTTCCCCGTCGCAAAGGCAGATGTAGACGAGGCCGACCGGCTTTTCCTGCGTGCCGCCGTCCGGCCCGGCGATGCCCGTGATGCCGACGCCGAGGCTCGCGCCGGCGTTTTCGCGCACGCCCTCGGCCATCCGGCGGGCGACCTGCGGGCTTACGGCACCGTGCTGCGCCAGCATGTCCTCCGGGACGCCCAGCAGCTTTGTCTTGATCTCGTTTGCGTAGGTCACGACGCCCATATGGAACACGCCGGAGGCGCCGGCGATGTCCGTGATCCGCTTTGCAAGCAGGCCTCCGGTGCAGGATTCCGCCGTCGCCACGGTGAGGCGGCGTTCGGCCAGAAGACGGACGACCGCGTCCTCCAGGCTTTCCACGTCCACGCCGTAGCAGAACTCTCCCAGACGGCGCCGCAGATCCTTCACCACCGGCGCGCAGAGCGCGGCGGCCTTTTCAGCGCTTTCCGCGCGCGCCGTCACGCGCACGAACATTTCGTCGGTCAGCGCATAGGTGGCGCAGGTCGGACTGGTCCCGTCGCACAGGTCTTTGATCTGTTCGGCGACGTAGCCTTCTCCCAGACCGAACACGCGCACGATCCGAGAGACGATGGCCGCGCCCGCCGTTCCGCGCAGCAGGAACGGGATGGCGCTTTCCCGCAGCATGGGGATCAGCTCCGAGGGTGGGCCGGGCAGCATGACGACCAGCTTGCCGTTTGCGGAACGGAATCCGCAGCCGGGCGCGGTGCCGCATCCGTTTTGGAAAACGGTGCATCCCTCCGGCAGCATCGCCTGCTTTTTCTGCGATTCGCCCAGAAAGCGCCCCTGAAAGTAACGCTTGAGGCGGCGCATGCTTTCCTCGTCCCTCACGAGTTTCCTGCCGGCGCAGGCCGCGACGGTCTCCTTCGTCAGGTCGTCGCCGGTGGGGCCGAGGCCGCCCGTCGTGATTACGGCATCGCTGCGGCCGAGGGCGGTTTCCACGGCGCTGCGCAGGCGCTCCGGGTTGTCGCCGACGGTGCAGTCGTACAGCAGGTTGATGCCGGCCGCCGAGAGCTCGCGCGCCACATAGGAAGCGTCCGTGTTGACGGTGTGGCCGAGCAGCAGCTCCGTGCCGACGGATATGATTTCAGCGTTCATGTTGCGTATCTCCTTACCGGTTCGATTTTGGTGATCCATGCTTTCGCCACGCAGTCCTCCACCAGCGCGTCCGTGTCCAGCGCGCTTTCCGCCGCCTCGACGGCCTTCATCGTCGGGTGCGTGCGCGGGTGGCGCGGCGTGAAGACGGTGCAGCAGTCCTCGTACGGCTGGATGGAAAGGTCGAACGTGTCGATGCGGCGCGCGTACTCGATGATCTCCGCCTTATCCATGCCGATGAGCGGGCGGAAGACGGGCATGCGGGCCGCATCGTCGGTACACACGATGGCGGGCAGCGTCTGGCTGGCCACCTGGCCGAGGCTCTCGCCGGTGATCAGCGCTTCGCAGCCTTCGCGCCGGGCGATCCGTTCCGCCGCGCGCATCATGAAGCGCCGCATGATGATGGTAAAGAGCTCCTCCGGGCATTTCTCGCGGATGTCCTCCTGGATCTTCGTGAAAGGGACGGTGAACATCGTCATGCGGCCGGCGTATTCGCCGACGCGGCGCAGCAGATCGGCCGCCTTCTGCTCGGCGCGCTCGCTGGTATAGGGCGGGCTGGCGAAGTGCACGGCGGTCAGCTCCACGCCGCGGCGGGCCATCATCCACGCCGCGACGGGGCTGTCGATGCCGCCGCTGATGAGCACGGCGGCTTTCCCGCCCGTGCCCACGGGAATGCCGCCGGCGCCGCGCCGCGCGTTCCCGTGCACGTAGGCCGCGAAGTCGCGCACCTCCACCCGGACGGTATATTCCGGGTCGTTGACGTCCACATGCAGGTTTGGAAACTTTTCCAGCAGATAGGAGCCCACATCGGCGCAGATCTGCGGCGAGTTCAGCGGGAACTTTTTGTCGGACCGCTTGCTTTCCACCTTGAAGGATTTCACGGAGGAAAGGCTTTTATGCAGGTATTCCGCGGCTGCGGAGCAGATGGCCGAGATGTCCTTTTCCGTTTCGCAGGCGCGCGTATAGGTGACGATGCCGAATATCTTGGCCACGCGCGCCTCGGCGTCTCCGAGATCGGCGTCCCCGCGCGGAACGATATAGACGGTGGACTGGCGCTCGGACACGTCGAACCCGCCGAGGCCGCCGATGCTGCGGCGGATGTTCCGGAGCAGCGCGTCTTCAAACGTGCGGCGGTTCAACCCTTTGAGCACGATTTCCCCGAGCTTGACGAGAATGATTTCCTTCATGGCCGCGCACCTTACCCTTTCTGCGCCGCGAGGCGGGAAAGGCCCTCCCGGAGCGCCCGAAGAAAGATTTCCGCCTCGCTTTTCGTATTGAACCGGCAGAAGCTCAGCCGCAGGGCGGAAGCGATGCGCTCCTGCGGCAGGCGCATCGCTTTCAGCACATGGCTTTCGCGCCCCCTCGAGCATGCCGAACCGGAGGAGACGTAGATCCCCTTTTCGGAAAGGAAATGCAACATCGTTTCCGCGCGGACGGCGCCGGCCGAGAAATTGAGGATATAGGGCAGCGCGTCCTCCGGCGAGTTGACGGCGACGCCCGGCAGGGCGGCGAGCTTGTCCCGGCAGAAGCCGTTCAGCTCCCGCATGGCGGCCAGCTCGGACTCCAGGTCGGGCAGGGCGTTCACGGCCGCGCCGAACCCCGCGATGAGCGGCATGCTTTCGGTGCCGGGGCGCAGATCCTTTTCCTGCCCGCCGCCGTAGGCGAGGGGCTCGATGTGGACGCCCCTGCGCAGGAAAAGCGCGCCGACGCCTTTCGGCCCGTGGATCTTATGGGCGCTCATGCTCATCAGGTCGACGCGCAGCCTGCGCACGCTGATCGGCAGCTTCCCGAACGCCTGCACCGCGTCCACGTGCAGCAGCGCGGGCGCTTTCGCCTCCTCGATCGCGTCGGCCGCGGCCTCCACGGGGAGGATGCTCCCCACCTCGTTGTTCACGCGCATCATGCTCACGAGAATGGTCTCCGGCGTGACGGCTTTGCGCACCGCGTCCGGGCTGATCTTCCCCCATTCGTCCGGCGCCAGGCGCACGACCTCGAAGCCCTCCCGCTCCAGTTCCTTTGCCGCGTTCAGCACGGACGGATGCTCGATCGCCGTCGTCACGATGCGGCTGCCGCGCTTCCTGCGCGCGCGCGCCGC
>DHAI01000086.1:6784-7389 GCA_002397355.1 Ruminococcaceae bacterium UBA4958
GCGCCGATCCGCGCGGCGACCGCGGCCCGCGCGGCGCGCAGCTCCTGCTCCGCCTGGAACCCCTTCGTGTGGAGCGAGGAGGGGTTGCCGTAGTTTTCCGTCATCATCTCCATCACTTTTGCCGCCGCTTCCGGGCAGACGCGGGTGGTGGAGGAATTGTCAAAATAGATTTCGGTCAAAGATATTACCTCCATTGTATCAGTCAACCTGTATTATACACCATTTTGCCGCGCCGGGGAAGAAGAAAGCTCCCGGAGCCCGGCGGCTTCGGGAGCGAAAAAGATGGACCGGCCGGTTTATTTTGGAGCCGCCGCAGAATCGTTTCCGTGCGGCGGAACGAAGCTGCCGGTCTGCTCCGCAATCAGGTAGCGCGGGCGGGCCTTTGTCTCGCCGTAGATTTTGCCGATATAGACGCCCGCGACGCCGAGGCAGAGCATCAGCAGGCCCCCGAGCAGCCAGAGCGACCACACCCCGATGATCCAGGCCGCCGCGCCGCCCGCGCAGTGGGCGACGGCGGCCCAGACGACGCCGATGAGGCTGACGAGCGAGATGCCGCACCCGAGGCTGAAAATCAGGCCGAGCGGCTTTACGCTGAACGAGGTGAT
>DHAI01000086.1:7586-8935 GCA_002397355.1 Ruminococcaceae bacterium UBA4958
AAGCGCTCGCGGCGGTCGTAGAACACGCAGTCGCTGCGGAAGCCGATCAGCGGCACGAGGCCGCGCAGGAACAGGTTCACCTCACGGTAGCCGCTCAGCGCGTCGAGCGCGCGTCGGCTCATCAGGCGGTAGTCCGCGTGATTGTAGACCGTTTCCACGCCGAGCTTTTCCATGAACTTGTAGAAGCCCTCGGCGGTCGCGCGCTTGAAGGCCGTGTCGGTGTCCCGCTTGTTCCGGACGCCGTACACCACGTCACAGCCGTCCATGTATTTGCGCACGAATTCGTCCAGAACGTCCACGTCGTCCTGCAGGTCCGCGTCCATGCTCACGGCGCAGTCGGCGTACCGCCTGGCCGTCATCAGGCCGGCGAGCAGCGCGTTCTGGTGGCCGCGGTTGTGCGCGAGGCGCACGCCGCCGACGAGCCCGTTCTCCCGGCTGAAGCGGGAGATCAGCTCCCAGGTGGAGTCGCGGCTGCCGTCGTCCACAAAAAGGATCCGGCTTCCGTCGTCCGCCAGGCCCTGCGCGCGCATGGAATTCAGTTTTTCAGTCAGGCGCTTCACCGTTTCCGGCAGCACCGCTTCTTCGTTGTAGCAGGGGATCACGAGATAGACCACAGGCATGATTCAACCTCCATCGTTTTCCGGTTTTTCCGGTTTTTCCGGGTATTCCGGGTAGTTTGCGCAGGGAACGCGGCGCTTTTTCTTCAGCCTGCGGTCCCGCGTGACAAGCCAGTAGAACAGGAAAAGCAGCCCGCCTCCGCAGGAAACCGCCGCGCCGAGTTTCGCGCCGGGCGTCTGGTAGGAGAAGCGGATGGACGACGTGCCCTTCGGCACCTTCACGGCCATGAAGCCCACGTTTGCCTTGACGATTTCCGCCTGCCCGCCGTTTACCGTTGCGCTCCAGCCGCCTTCCCATGGGACGCTGAAGAATACGAGGCGGCCTTTTTCGGAGGTGAACGTCGCGGAGAACCCTCCGTTGTCGTAGGAAAAAGAGGAGCACGACGTCGCTTTCCTCGCGGCGCAGTCCTTCAGGTACTGCGCCTGGGTGTAGTCCTGGTTGTTGACGCTCAGCGGGGACAGAAGGCCGGAATACTTTGCCGCGTCCTTGTCTTCCAGGACGATCGCCTTGAGCAGGAGAAGGTGCCGGTCGGTCTGCGAAGAGGAGTCGTACTGGGAGCGCGTGAGATAGGAGTCGTAGCTGAAGCCCATGGGGATGAAAGCGTCGTTCCGGTAGACGCGGCACCCGTTCTGGGTGGCGAAATAGGTCCAGCCGGGCATTGCCGTCTTCCCGTTGCTGTCGGCGAAATCCTTCCCGCTGGAAACGGGATCGAAAAGCCAGCGGCAGCTCGT
>DHAI01000106.1:0-201 GCA_002397355.1 Ruminococcaceae bacterium UBA4958
CTCGTAGATGGCGCCGTGGCGGTCGCACATAATGACGTTTTTCATACCGAGGGCGATCAGCAGGCGGATGATCGCCACGCCGGCGGCCCCGGCGCCGCTGGTCACGACCTTGACCTCCCCGATTTTTTTACCGGTAAGCTTCAGGGCGTTCAGCATGGCGGCGAGCGTAACGACGGCCGTTCCGTGCTGGTCGTCGTGGAA
>DHAI01000106.1:406-901 GCA_002397355.1 Ruminococcaceae bacterium UBA4958
TGCTGGTCGTCGTGGAAAATCGGGATGTCGCAGCAGGCCTTCAGACGCTTCTCGATCTCAAAGCAGCGCGGCGCGGAAATGTCTTCCAGGTTGATGCCGCCGAAGCTCCCTGCGATCAGGCGCACCGTGTTTACAATATCGTCGACGTTTTTCGAGCGGACGCACAGCGGAATCGCGTCCACGCCGCCGAAGCTCTTGAACAGGGCGCATTTCCCCTCCATCACCGGCATGCCGGCCTCCGGGCCGATGTCGCCCAGGCCGAGCACCGCGCTGCCGTCCGTTACGACGGCCACAAGGTTCGCGCGGCGCGTCAGCTCGTAGCTCTTGCTGACGTCCTTCTGAATTTCCAGGCAGGGCTGGGCCACACCCGGCGTATATGCCAGCGAAAGGTCTTCGCGGGTATTCAGCGGCGCGCGGCAGACGACCTCGATCTTGCCCTTCCACTCATAGTGCTTTTTCAGGGATTCCTTCGCATAGTCCATGAAATTCAGCTCC
>DHAI01000106.1:1074-32938 GCA_002397355.1 Ruminococcaceae bacterium UBA4958
CAGCTTGGAAATCGTATCCTTCAGCAGGTTGGCGCTTGCGGATATTTTTTCGACTTCGGCGCCGGTGAGGGGCGGCGTCACGCTGTTGGCAAGCCCGTCGCGGTTGAGCACGAACGGGATGCTCATGCAGACGTCGGTAAAGCCGTACTCGCCGTGCAGCATGCCGGAAAGCGGCAGGATCGTGTTGGTGTCGCGCAGGATCTGGCTGCAGATCGACGTCGTGGCGACGGCGATGGCGTAATAGGTCGCGCCCTTCAGGCGGATCACCTCGCTGCCGGACTTGTGCACATTGGCTTCGATCCGGGCACAGTCAATCGGGGTGTAGTCCTTGTGTTCCCTGTGCAGGTTGTCCGCATAGGCTTCCACGGAGATGCCGCCCACGTTCGTGATGGACCACGGGATCACGGCCGAATCCCCGTGCTCGCCGAGGACGTACGCATGGACGTTTTTCGGGTCCACGCTGAGGTGCTGCCCGATGATCTCGCGCAGACGGGCGGAGTCAAGCAGGGTGCCGGATCCCAGCACATGGCGCTCCGGCAGGCCCGTGGTTTTCAGGATCGTGTAGGTGATGATGTCGACCGGATTGCTGACGACGACGTAAATCGCGTTCGGCGCGTATTTTACGGCCTCCGGCATGACGCTCTTAATGATGTTGACGTTTCCCTGGGCAAGATCGATCCGCGTCTGGCCGGGTTTGCGCGCGCAGCCGAGCGTGACGACGACGATATCGGAACCTTCGATGTCGGAATAATCGCCGGAGTAAATGTCGACCGACGGGCAGATGGCCGTGCACTGGATGATGTCCATCGCCTCGCCCGCCGCCTTGTTTTTATTGATATCCACCAGAACAATTTCGGAGGCAAGTCCCTCCAGGGTGATGGTGTAGGCGATCGTCGCCCCGACATTTCCGGCACCAAGGATGCTGATCTTGTTTGCTTTTCTCATACGGTTAAGAATTTCCTCCTATAGTTAAAGTATTTTTTACAGTCCGCCGCACGCCGCAAAAAACGGAAAAGCGGGTGCATCGGGACCAAACAGGCAAAGGAAGCGGTTGGGTGCGGCCTGCCGTTTCAATCGGCTTTGCGGCCGCGCATCAGCCTGCGCTCACTCGGCTCTTGTCCGAGACGGGATTTCCGCGGAAAAAGCCTACTAAGTCATTATGAGATTATTATACGCTTGATGCGCGCGGAAATAAATAGGGTAGACGGCAAATAAGGGGAAAAAAGATTCCGGCGCGTCGATTTCCGGGCCTGAACTATCGGGGATGGAAACGATTAGGGTTGATAATTGTCAAAAAATAGTCTATAATTTAACCGGTTTCAGCATAATCTGTTTCCGCCGCACCGCGCCCGGCGGTACGGCAAATTGTTCTTTTGAATAACGGGGTGAAAAATCGTGCGGAAGAGCTGGAAGCGTGCGGTGCGCGCACTCAAATTCTCGGCGGCCATATTTTTCTCCGCCGCCGTCCTGGCGGCATCCATTCCTCTCGCGGCAAACGCCGCGGGCGTTTCCGCCATAACGACGGATTTCCTGAACCTGCGCCAGGGCGCCGGGACCAACACGCGGGTTTTGGAAACGCTCGGGGACAACGTCACGGTAACCGTTCTGGATAACTCCGACAGCCAGTGGGCGAAGGTGCAGACCGCCGGCGGAAAAGTAGGCTACTGTTTTAAACAGTATCTCCGCTTTTCCGGAGAAACCGCCCCGTCGTCGTCCGCCGCCGCCGGTTCCGCGACGGTGACGACGGGACTGAACCTGCGCGCCGGTCCTTCGCTGAGCAGCGGCATCCTGCGGGTACTCTCCGCGGGGACGCAGCTGAAGATTCTGGACAACTCCGACAGCGAGTGGGCGAAGGTGCAGACTCCGTCCGGGCAGCAGGGCTGGTGCTGCAAAACCTACCTGAAGTTCAGCGCCCCGCAGAATGCGGCCCAGACGGGCAGCCAGAACACCGGTTCGGCATCGCCCGCTTCCGGCGCGGCCGCCACGACGACGGATTACCTGAATCTGCGGGAAGGAGCGGGCCTCGGCTACCGCGTCCTGCTGACGATGGCAAAGGGGCTGAAGGTTTCCGTTCTGGACAACTCCAACGCCTCGTGGGTGAAGGTTCTCACGCCCGGCGGCAAACAGGGCTGGTGCAGCCGGGAATATCTGAACGTAACGGGCGGCGCAAGCAGCCCCGCCTCCCCGCCCGCATCGAGCGGAAACGACTCGCAGGGCTCCGCCGCCCTGACCGGCGCTTCCGTCACCGCCGATCTCCTCCGGCTGCGGGAAAAGGCGAACACATCCTCTCAAATTCTCTCCAGCCTGCCGTACGGCACTTATTTGAAAGCGCTGGCCGGTGTGCAGAACGGCTGGATCCGCGTTCAGGCACCGGATGGAAAAACCGGCTACGTGTGCGCGGAGTACATAAAGCTTCTGTACGGCAGCGATATGGGCTCGGCCCAGAACAGCGGTTCCCTTGCAATCTCCGCCGCGTCGCGCACGGTGCCGCAGGGGAAAACGCTCTGGCTCACCTGCCCCGGCGCGGCCTCCTGGGCAAGCAGCAACCCCGCCGTCGCAACGGTTTCCAACGGCTATGTGTACGCCGTTGCGCCCGGGACGGCGCAGATTACGGCCTCCTCAGGCTCCAATACGGCTTCCTGCGCCGTGTCGGTCACGGAAGCGGAAGCCGTGCGGGCGGCGTTCGCTTCACCGAACATTGCGGCGCCGGGCGAGCGGATCACCTTCACGGCGGTGACCGACGCCTCGCGCGACGGCGTGGAATTCACCGTTGTCCTGCCGGACGGGGGGACGCAGACGCTGGAAGCTTCCGCCGCGCGCAGCGAGACGACCGGCGGCGTTACCACGCGCGTATGGACGGCGTGCGCTTCCTTCCGCTCGGCGGGCGTCTACGATTTCACCGCGCGCGCTTCCGCGGACGGTTCGTTCCGTTCCGGCGGCGTTTCTTCCAGCGCCTGGGTTTCGACGCAGGGCAGCGAAACGGCCGCGACGAGCGAAAAACGCCGCGCAAGCGACAAGATGATCTCGCTGATCGCCCAGTGGGAGGGTTACGTCCCGGAGGTCTACGCGGACCAGCTCGCCTCCAGCCATGTGCCGACAATCGGCTACGGCTGCACGCTGAGCGCCAACGATATTTTCTACAACAACATCAGCCAGACGGAAGCGTGGGCACTTCTGATCGACAAGGTCAACAATTCCTCCTATACGTCGGAGCTGAACAAAATGATCGAAAACCGCCGCTACCGGATGAACCAGAACCAGGCCGACTGCCTGATCAGCTTTGCTTTCAACGTGGGGGCGGGTTATTTCAACAGCAGCCAGGAAACGGACTTCCGCCGTATCATGGACAACGCGGTCGTGCCGCCGGACATCCCGGGCTCCGGGCTGGCGGCGACGGTGACTTACGACGCTTCCATGCGCGCAGCCCCCGCCCTGTCGTCGGATCCCGTGTGCAGGATTTCCTCCGGGACGGCTGTCACCGTAATCGATCAGGATTTTTCGGAGCAAAAAGACGGCTGGTATCGGCTCCGGCTTTCCAACGGGCTGACAGGCTGGATGAATTCCGGCTATGTCCGCCTGGCGAACGCCGACAGCCTCGTCCACGACCTGAATTACACGAATGCCTACGCGTTCGGCACGGAGCTGATCCTCTGGAACCAAGCCAACGGCAAATTCTACTCCGGTCTTTTCTACCGCCGGCTCGGGGAAGCCAACGTCTACAATTACGGCGATTACGAGGGCGTGCGCTACAACCGTTACGGCTATACCTATCCGCCTTCCGCGTCGTCGCTGAACTGATTTTTCCCGGAAAAAGCTTCCCCGCCGCAAGGTCTTGCGGCGGGGATTTTTCTGCCGACCATCCGGCGTGCATCAGAGACGGGCAGGCGCGCTTCCGCCGCACTCTATCAAAAAGGGCGTAAAATAATCCGTAAAATCAGAAGATGCACCCTTCACAGCCTTCAGAGCCGACCGGAAAGGCTGCGGAAGCTGGGAAAATCCCTTATAAACTGATTTTCCCTTCCTTGCCGCTGATAACGTAATACGCCAGACCGTCCTCCGGCTTGATATAGAGCTTGCAGGAATGGACGGCCCCTTCGTTGTTCGCGCGGAAATCCGTCTTTGCGCGCTCCAGGAGCTCCGCGCAGGAGGTTTCCTTGCCGCCCCATTGGACATAAACCTCCGGGATAATCGCCGCCGCCGCTTTTTTCCCGGCCTCGTTCGCCTTTTCTCCCGTTTCCCCAATGGCGGACACGGCTTTTTTCCCTACCTGGGCCGCTTTTTCTCCCGTCGCTTCCAATACTTCGGAGGCCTTTTCCCCGGCTTCCGACGCCTTTTGCGCGGTCGCCTTGGCGATTCCGCCTACGACCTGCGAGGCCTGCTCGACCTTTTTCCCCACGGGTTCCAGTTTTGCCTTGATGTCTTCTTTGCTGATTTTCTTTCGTCTTGCCATAAAGTGCTCTCTCCTTTCATCCGCATCGATCCCGGCCGCGGACGGGGTTGTCCCGTTCGGGCCGCAAAGCAGGTGCATCTCTGATTGCTTCCATTGTAAGTTGTTTTTTCGTATTTTGCAATCGGATTTTGACCTTTGAGCAGGAAACGCAAGGAAAAGCCGGCTTTTCCGCTCAAGAGGAAGCCGAACAGTATTATCCCCCGCCGGTGAAAACAAATTCAGGCCGTACCGATACGACCGCCTTGTAGGTCCAGCCGTTTCGGATTATAATAGAGACGCGTCCGCGGTGGAAACGCGGAAACCGAATTTTCAGGAGGTTTTTGTATGAAGTATCCCGTCGTCAAGATCAAGACCACACAGGGCGTCATCGAGCTGGAGCTTTACCCTGACGTCGCCCCGAACACCGTGAACAACTTCATCTCCCTGGTCCGCAAGAAATTTTACGACGGCACCACCTTCCACCGCATCATCCCGAAGTTCATGATCCAGGGCGGAGACCCGAAGGGAAACGGCACGGGCGGCCCCGGATACAGCATCCGCGGCGAATTCGCCTCGAACCATTTTCCGAACGATCTGAAACACGAGCGCGGCGTCGTTTCCATGGCGCGCGCGATGAATCCGAACAGCGCCGGCTCGCAGTTTTTCATCATGGTGGAAACCGCCTCATACCTTGACGGCGAGTACGCGGCCTTCGGACGGGTGATCTCCGGCATGGAGGAAGTGGACCGCATCGTCTCCGTTCCCCGCGACTACGACGACAGGCCGCTGGAAGAGCAGAAAATCGTTTCCGTCACGGTAGACACATTCGGCGAAAAATACGGCGAACCGAAAAAGGCGTAAGCGGCGATGCGGATTTTACGGAAATTCGTCAACTATTATCATCCCTACCGCGGGATTTTCTGGTTCGATATGTTCTGCGCGCTCGTGCTTTCCGCCGTCGACGTTTCGTTCCCGCAGATCCTGCGCGCGCTGACCGCCGGCCTGTTCACCCAACCCGGCGGCAAAATCCTGCGCGCGCTTCCCCTCCTGGCGGCCCTGCTGCTGGGGATTTACCTCATCCGGTTCGGCTGCCAGTACTACATCACGTCCTGGGGACACATTATGGGCGCGCGCATGGAGAGCAACATGCGCCGTGATCTGTTCGACCATTACCAGAAGCTCTCGTTTTCCTACTACGACCGGAACAACACCGGCGAAATGATGAGCAAGCTCGTCTCCGACCTGTTCGACATTTCCGAGCTCGCGCATCACGGGCCGGAGAACATCCTGATCTCTCTGCTGAAAATCGCCGGCTCGTTCGCGCTGATGATGGCGATCAGCGTCCCCATGACGCTGGTTCTCGCCGCCGTCACCGCCATGATGTTCGTCTTCAGCGCCCGGAAAAACAAGGAGATGCGTTCCATCTTTCTCGACAACCGCAGACAGATCGCCGGCGTGAACTCCCAGGTGCAGGACAGCCTTGCGGGCATCCGCGTGGTGAAGTCCTTCGGGAACGAAGACCTGGAACGAGAAAAATTTGCAAAAAGCAATCTGCGCTTTCTGGACTCGCGCAAGAACAGTTACCGGCTCCTGGGAAACTTCCGCGCGTGGAACACCTTTCTGGAGGGGCTGCTTTATCTCACCGTGCTGGTACTCGGCGGTTATCTTGTGGCGCAGAAAAGTCTGAGCCTCGCCGACCTCTCCATCTACGCGCTGTACATCAACATTTTCGTCAACCCCATCGACGTGCTCGTGGAGTTCACCGAGCTGTTTCAAAAAGGCTACTCCGGTTTCCGGCGTTTCGTGGAGGTCCTCGACACCGACCCCGAGATCCAGGATAAACCCGGCGCAAAGGACCTCGGCCCCGTACAGGGAAACATCGAGTACCGCGGCGTCTCCTTCCAGTACAACGTCAAGGAACCGGTTCTCAACCATATCGACCTGAAGATCAGGGCCGGGGAAAAGCTTGCGCTCGTCGGGCCTTCCGGCGGCGGAAAAACCACGCTCTGCTCGCTGCTGCCGCGCTTTTACGACGTAACCGCAGGCAGCGTGACGCTGGACGGCCGCGACGTGCGGAACGTGACGCTGCGCTCCCTGCGCGCCGCCATCGGCCTGGTGCAGCAGGACGTCTACATGTTTTCCGGCAGCATCCGCGACAACATCGCCTACGGAAAGCCCGGCGCAACGGATGGGGAGATCCTCCAGGCGGCGAAAGACGCCGGCATCCACGAATTCGTGAGCGGCCTGCCGGACGGCTACGACACCTACGTCGGAGAGCGCGGCACGCGCCTTTCCGGCGGCCAGAAACAGCGGATCGCAATCGCGCGCGTTTTCCTGAAAAACCCGCCCGTCCTGATTTTGGACGAAGCGACGAGCGCGCTCGACAACGAAAGCGAGCGCTATATCCAGCAGTCGCTGGACCGCCTTTCCCGGAACCGGACCACGATCGTGATCGCCCACCGGCTTTCCACCGTACGCAACGCCGACGAGATCGTCGTGATCGCCGACGGCAGCGTCGCCGAACGCGGAACCCACGCGGATCTTCTGGCCAAAAACGGGATTTACGCCAAATACTACAACATGCAGTTTGAGGGGCTGTCGCCGGACTGAGCTTTCCGGCGCAAGAAACAGCGGGCTCCGGGTGACGGGAAGTGTTTTCCCCGCCGCCCGGAGCCCGCTTGATGCCCGGAAAAGCTTCAGGGCTTCAGGCCGAAATCACGATCCGTTCCGAGATAAAAGAAATCGAGCGAGCCGGCGCCCATATGGGCGCCGATCACCGGTCCGATGGTGCCGATGCGGAACTGCTTTACCCCGAAGCGCCTGCCGATCTGCTGCTTGACATATTCCGCGCCCTCCGGGTAATCGCTGTGGCCGATAAAGACCGTCTGGTCCTCCGGATCAATGGCTGTGAGCTCCATGTGGTCGATCAGGCGGTCCAGCGACTGCCTGCGCCCGCGCACTTTCTCCACGAGGGCGAGGTGCCCCGTGTCGTCCACATGCATCACGGGCTTTACGCCAAGCACCGTCCCCATCACGGCCGCCGCGCCGGAGATCCGGCCGCCGCGCCTCAGATGGTCCAGGTCGTATACCGTGAACCAGTGGTGCATATGCAGCTTGTTCTGCTCCTCCCAGTCCCTCACCTCTTCGATCGCTGCGCCCGCGCGCTTTTTCTGGGCGGCGTACCATACCAGCAGCCCCTCGCCAAGCGAGGCCGCCAGCGTGTCCACCGTATAGATTTTCCGCTCCGGGTATTTTTCGGCAAGCTCGCGCGCCACCAGGGTGGAATTGTTGTATGTACCGCTCAGACCGGAGGAAAACCCGAGGTACAGGACATCCACCCCGGCTTTCAGGTATTGCTCGAACGTCTCGGTGAAGGTCGAGAGACTGATCTGGTTCGTCTTGGACGGTTCTCCCGCGGTAATCCGGGTATAAAAATCATGGGAGGAAATCTCCGGTTCCGTCGGGCAGTCCCGGTACGCATCATCTCCCACGGTAAAATCCATCGGGATCACATCGACGTCGAGCTCCCGGACCAGCTCGCCCGTAAGGTCACTCGTGGAATCCGTAATAATTCGATAATCGCTCATTGATCCAGCATCCTTTCCCGTAAAACTGCAAGTCCGCCTGGGCTTGTAATCCAATCTTAATCCGTGTAAGATATAGAAAGATACAAAGATCTTGCTGAATTTATCACAATACTGCTCCTAATCTGTTCCCGGGAGATGAAGGGATCCATGAAGGGTGAAGCCAGGGCCCTGCAGAAGCTGAAGCTGAAAAAGGTCACGGAAGAAAAAAAAGACCTGATTTACGAGCAGCGCGAAACGCTGATCGGGCGCCTCCCCTACTGCTCGGAACGGGAAGCGCTGAGCTATATAAGAGACGGAAAAGTCGGGAAACTGCGGTCGTTTCTTGTCAATGTGGCGGATACGGGCATCTACGTCGGGAACCTTTCCGACGACGCGCTCCGGCAGGAAAAATACGTTGCCGTTTCGTTCATCACGCTTGCCGCCCGCGCCGTGATTGAGGGCGGCTTCCCCGAAGCGCAGGCTTTCTGCCTGAGCGACGAATTCATCCACTGCATGGACGGCATGGACCGGGTACAGGACGTGTGCATGCTGATTTATCAGGCGATGCTCGAATTCACGCGCCGCGCCCGGGAAAACCGCCGCGGCGGGACGATCCGCTCCGAAGCCGTGCAGACCTGCGTCAACTATATCGACACGCATCTGCACTACAAAATTTCTCTCGCCGATCTTTCGGGCGCATGCGGCCTTTCCCCCTCGCACCTTTCCCGGCTGTTCCGGCGGGAAACCGGGACGCCTCCGTCCGTCTACATCGCAAAGCGCAAGCTGCGCGAGGCGCGCGCGCTCCTCGCGGAGGGGAAGCTGGACTCCAGCGCAGTGGCCAACGTGCTCGGGTTCTGCTCGCAGAGCTATTTCATCGAATGCTTCAAAAAGGAGTACGGCGTCACACCGGGGGAATTCAGGCGAAACCGGAAATAGGCGCTTCCCCGGAGCGCGAGCCTGAGTCCCTCCCGCCAAAAAGCGGCCGGACGCAAGCGCCTTCCCCACGGATACGCAACGACGCGGATTGGACGGAGCTCCGGCGAAATCCTGTTAAAATCTTGTAATTTGCTGATGAAGAAGGAAAAAAGGCACCTTTCAAACGTCTTATTTTATGAGAGGAGTGTGACGGAGAGTGGACGACATCAACCGCCTGCTTGCAAAGGCCGGCAGGGGCGACGGCGCGGCGCTGGAATCGCTTTACAGGCAGCTGGGAAACGGCGTTTACTGCCTGGCGCTTTCGATTCTCGGGGAAAAAGGCGCTGCCGAGGACGTGCTGCAGGAAACTTTCGTACGCGTATGGACCATGGCGCATACCCATTCGCCCGGGAAAAGCGGCAGGAGCTGGATCCTCGCGATCGCGCGGAACCTCTGCCTCGACCGCCTGCGGGCGGCGCAAAACGCCGGGCCGTCCCAGGAAGGCGAAGAGGAGCGGTCCGGGTCCGAGGCGCTTTCCTTCGTTGACAATCTGGAATTGAAGGACGCGCTCGGCAAACTGGAGGAACAGGCGCGGAAAATCGTCGTACTGCACCTCGCCGCGGGATTCAAATTCCGGGAAATCGCAGCCCTGCTCGGGGAAAAGCAGAGCCGGGTGCAAAGAGCCTACTATGCCGGCGTGGAACAGCTTTCCGCCTATTACACGATTCAGTGAATGAAAGGAGTGCAACTGATGCGTCTGAACAATTTCGCAAAGAAAGTCGGACGGGAATTGCAGGCAGACCTTGCGGGCAGCACGCCGGAAGCGTGGCCCGCCATCGAGGCGGCCGTCCGCCGGGCGGAGCCACAGGCCGAAAGCGGCAAGCCCCGCTATGGGAAACGAAAATGGAAATTTGCCGCCGCGGCGATCGCCGTGGCCGTATGCGCCGCCTGTGTCCCGCTTTTTTCCGATCTGATTCCGGTTATTCAGGCGGAAGCCAAAACGGCCTATGACAACGGCGGCCGTTTGAGCGACGTTTCATCGGAAAAATGCAGCGAAGATTTCATCGAATCCTACAACACGTTCGGCCTCGATCTGCTGAAGCAGCTCGACGCGTCCGGCAAACAGAACGTCTTCCTCTCCCCCGCAAGCGTCTACCTCGCGCTTGGCATGACCTACGGCGGCGCGGACGGACGGACGGCGGAGGGCTTTGTGAAAACGCTGCGGCTCTCCGGCAGCGACTTCCCGAAATTCGGGGAAAACTGCCGCGGCCTGCAGGCGATGATGACCGGGGACAGCTTCCGCCTGGCGAACGCAATCTGGATCGACAACGGTTTCCGCGGCCGGATCAGCGACAGCTTTCTCGACCGCGACCGCGCTTATTTCGGGGCGTCCGTCGGGACATTGAGGTTCGCCTCCTCCGCGGCGCCGAAGATTATCGGGGACTGGATCAGGAAAAACACGAACGACCGAATCGACCCGAAGATCAAAGAGTTTGATCCGGACACCGTGATGCTCCTGGCAAACACAATCTATTTCAAATCGGACTGGAAAGACCAGTTCGATGCCAACAACACTAGGGACGACGTTTTCCACGCACTGTCCGGCGACAAAACGCTGAAATTCATGCACGGCATGCGCGGCGGTTATTTTGAGGACGAGACGCTCCAGGGAATCCGCCTCCCCTATGAGGACGGGAAAACATCGCTGCTGATCCTTCTCCCCAAAAAGGATCTGAGCGGCATGGCAAGCAGCCTCTCGGCGGAAAAACTGGCAGCCTTCCTGCGGCAGGGCAGGGAAAGCAAGGAATCCGCACAGCTTTCGCTGCCGCGCGTCCACTTCAGCTATGACGCCACGCTGAACGACGCGCTGAAAGCCATGGGCCTCGCGGAGGCGTTCGGAGGGCAGGCGGATTTCGGCGGGATGCTCCGCCCGGGCGGCGGGAATCTTGCCATTTCCAAGGTTCAGCACATGACCGCCCTCTCCATCGACGAGAAAGGCACGGAAGCCGCGGCCGCCACAACGGTTGCGATGGTCGCAAGCGCCCCCGTGATGGAACACGAGATGAACGTCGACCATCCGTTTTTCGCCGCGATCATGAACGACGAGAGCGGAGCGGCGCTTTTCGCCGGCGTTATCGCGGACCCGTCCGCCGGAGAATGATGCCCCGGCTCCCAGCAAAAACGGCAAACCCCGCATGGTTCCCTTTCGGGATCCCATGCGGGGTTTTTTGACGAAAAAGCGGAGCCGGAAAAATTCAACGCGGCCTGGGCGGGCGCGGGGGCCTTGGTCCCGGTCCGGGCGGACACGGCCGAGGCGGACAAGGGGGACATGGCGGGCAAGGCGGACACGGGCGCGGAGGGCGCGGAGGGCGCGGCCAGAAAATCGGCATAGAAATTCACTCCTTTTGCCACATGATATGCGCCGAACCCCCCTCATGTCCAAAAAGAAAGCCGCCCATACCGGGCGGCAAATGTTTCTGGACGTTTTCTGTTTACTGGCCACAAATCGTCCCGGAGCAGCCGAAATTGAATCCGCAGCCGCTGAGACACTGGCAGATATAGCTCCACACAGAAGAACACATATCAACTACCTCCCAAACTTAATTTCCCTCTTCGGGATGGCTAAATTGTAACACTTTTGTAATTTGTTTTCAAACGAAATTTATGGTAAAAAAACTGGATGAGAGCGAAACCGTTTCCCTCCGGCGCCGCCCGGAAAAAAACGACCGGGCCGGCAGCGCCCGCAAAGGCGGCCGGCCCCATCGGATGCGGCAAGCTTCGTCCGGCGGCACGGTGCAATCAGGGCACATTCACACGGGTGACATGCAACAGGCGGAAGCGCGCATAGGTATAACTGGCAAGCGGGCGGTTGTCGGCGTCGAACGTATGGGCGGCAACCAGGATGTTTTCCGGCGCCGGACGCTCCCCGACGGAGACGATCACCGGGGAATGGCGAAACGTCTGCCCGTCGAAGGAAAGCTGCACGATATCCCCGGGCCTTGCCTGAAAAAGATCCGCCTCCGCCGCCACCGGGCCGACCCCGTGGTTGCCGGTCAGAAAGCGGTACAGGAATTCCACGCCGGTCCAGGCGGGCGCATAATTGTTCGAGCGGTAATAATACCATCCGAAAGTACGCGTTGGATTCATAACGCCGGCTCCTGCGTATATCACCTGCGACGCGAAGTTCGTACAGTCTCCCCCGATCCCCGAAAAGTCATAGTACCTCGGATTGCGGCCGAAGGCCCATCTGTGCGCGTAATCGACGGCTTTTGCACGATCATATTGCCTTGTTTTCAAAGCGGGCCACTCCCCTTCCGTTTCCGGCGCATAAAGTCAGAGGGACGGGGCCGTGCGCCGGCGCGCCCCACCCACACAGCCCATTCTATGCTTCCCGCGCCGCTTCTGAAACTTCGGCGGAATATACCGCGGGGTTCCGGTTCTCATGGCGACGCGGCAACACGAAATCCGTGGTTTTCGGGGTAAATCCTCCCGCCGCATTCCTGGCGCCAATTTTGACAAGTCGATAGTACGTGGAATACTATAGAGCGAAGGGGGTGTCTATATGGCATGCTGTTCGAACAAATGCAACTGTAACGACGATTCTGCCAGCGCTTGCGCGCTGAAAAACATTCTCGACAGCCTGGACGATTTAAACGCGCAGGACTTATGCACTCTGAGAAACGTGATTAACCGCATCATCATCTGCAATTCTTAAAAGCGTAGCCTGTAGGCAACAAAAAGCCCACCGGGAAGTCAGGAAGCCCGGTGGGCTATTATGAAAGATATCCCGGAAGCGGCCGGCCAGACAGCACCGCAAGATACCCCGGCGGAGCGGTCCGGGATCACGTGGATTCAACAGCAAAAATCCCCGTCGATCACGACGGGGATTTTTGAGTGTCATAGGGAATCAAAACGATTCCGTGTAAATCTTCTCTACCGTTTCCTTCGTGCAGTGGATCGGAGCGCAGTCCAGCAGGCCGCTCAGTCCCGGAGTCTCGAAAGTGAGCTGGACAAGTTTGGACACATCGGACTTCGCAAAGCCGACGTCTCCCAGTTTTTCCGTTACTCCCACGGACTTCAGCCAACTCCGAACGCCTTCCGCAGCCTTCTCCGCCTCGCCCGCGTCGCCGGTCAGACCGGGAACGACGGCGCTGAGCAGATCTGCCAGGATGGCGCCGGAAGCCGGATAGATCGCTTTTATCACGGCCGGCAGCAGAATCGCCAGGCCGAGCCCGTGAGTCAGCTGCGGCTTCATGCCGCTGAGCGGATGCTCCAGCGCATGAGTGATGTGGAGCGAGCCGTTGTCGAAGCTTGCGCCCGCAATCATGGCGGCATACGCAAGGAAATACCGCGCCGTGAGATCCTTCGGATCCTGTATCGCGAGGGGCAGGTACTTGGCAACCAGATCGACGACTTCTTTGCCGAGGGTGACCGCAAACGGATTATTCAGGACTGTGGTGGCCGCCTCGACCACATGGTTCACCGCGTCGATGCTCACATACCGCGTCTGGTTTGCGGGCAATCCCGTCATCAGGGCCGGATCGTCGATGGAGTAAAGCGGATAAATGCAGTCGTAAGCGATTGCGGGCTTGTACTTCTTCTCCGGGATCGTAACCACCGCAAAGCGGTTGGCTTCGCTGCCTGTGCCGTGCGTCAGGTTGATGGCGACCAGCGGAGCCGCCTTCTCGGCGGGAAATTTCATCTCGTAAAGGTCTTCGCAGGTCTTGTCGGGATATTCCAGAAGGATCGCCGTGCTCTTCCCCGCGTCGATCGGGCTGCCGCCGCCGATGCAGATGACGGCTTTCGCTCCGGCTCCCCTCGCAATCTTCACCGCTTCGTCGACCTGATGGGTTTCCGGATTGGGCTGCACCTTATTGTAGAGCGTGTAGCGAATGCCCTGCTGATCCAGCGCTTTCGTCACATAATCCCACGCGCCGGTTTTGGCGTAGGCGCTTTTCCCCGTAAGAACAATAACGCTGTCGACACCGCGGGATTTCAGTTGCCCGGCAATGAAATCCATCTTTTTGATTGCCCCTACCCCAAGGAAAACATGGGTTCCGCAAATGACCGTGCTGACTTGATTGATGTTAATCCCTTGTTCCCAAGACATCCAAAAAACTCCTTTCATAAATAAAATTGTGTAGTAATTATACCACATTGTTATTTAAATATCAACTGGCGAATTGCAAATATCTTCAAATATCGAACAGAAAGCGTTGAAGCGCTTTCTTACGGAAACCGGGACACGGCAGCGCCCTTTTTCGCATCCGGCCGAAGCGGCGCACGGACGGAACGGTTTCAGCGGCCGGGGGGCTCCTTCCCCGGCAAAGCAAAGCAAACCGCTCCGCTTACTTCCCCCGCTTCAAATCCATCACGGCAGCGACTTTGAGGGCCGTCATCGGGTCTTTTCCGCCGATCTGGTATGACGCCCGGCCATCCTGCCACTGAACGGCGGTGCCGGAAGACTGGTTCCAGTTTTTGACCAGGATGGTGCCGATCTCCTTCGGCGTGGGCAGCATATGGCCGTCCAAATACGCGGCGACGTCTTTCGCCAGCCGCTCGCCGTCCGGGTACCCCTTGATCTGGAAAGCCGGGTCTATCGCGCTGTCCACCTCAACGTACCAGCGGCCCTCGTTCCAAAAGATATGCTCGTGGCCCAAGCCCGCCTGCGTCACGGCTTTGAGACGGTTGCCCAAGTCCAAAAATTCGTCGTAATCGGAAGCGTTCACCTGCCGGTAGTCCGCAATGCTTTTTTGGGCGCTGGGTGCGTCCGGATATTCCGTCCCTTCCACCGAAGCGATTGGCGTTCCTTGGGAAGCGGTCTGCGAATCGATCTCGACGGGTTGATCCGTTTCGTAAAAATTCACTTGATAGCTCTCCGGCTGAGAAACCGTGGTCGCCGTCAAATAGCGGCCCTCCCCGACCGGCAGGCTCGCCGGCAGCACCACGGGGGCTTTCGTATCCAGAGCCGCGCCGATACGGTCCAACACACTCTGCCGCGTCCGGGAGGACGCGCCGCCGCCGGCATCTGGATTCACCGACCCGCCGTCTGAAGCCGCCGAAGAACCGCCGCGGAGTCCGGAGCTGACGCCCGGCGCGGAAGCCGGAGAAACGGAAGCCGCCTGCGAGACGGGCGGCACGCCCCGCCCGCCGGGCGCGCTGCAGCCCGTTGCGGCGGTGAGAAGGACCGACAGAACGATCGCAGCCGCGCCGCGCATCTTCCTGGATTCGATATGGATGAACTTTTTCATACGGATGATCCCCCTGTTATGGATTTCAAAAACGCCATGCCGCCGCCCTCCCGGAATTACGGAAAGAACGGGAAGTCGGGAAAACGCCTCGGAAAAACATTCCGGAACCATTCTATGCCTTTTTCCATCGAATTCCAAGAATGATAACCAAACTGAAACCATTATGACAAAATGTAGATTTGAAACCGGCTCGCCGCGTATCGGCTCCCCGCCGGATCAGTCTGCGGCGAAACCGTAAAAACGAGAGCGGTTTCCGACGCAACCCGCAATTGCCAAATCGGGAAAAGGCTGTATAATAGTGGTCATAAAGGAACGGGTGAGCATATGACGCTGCAGCAATTAAAGTACATCATAAAAATCGTGGAATTTGGCTCCATCACCGAAGCGGCAAAGCAGCTTTTCATCACGCAGCCCAGTCTTTCCAGCGCCGTAAAAGAGCTGGAAAAAGAGCTCGGCATCGAGATATTCAGCCGTTCCGCGAAGGGGATCGCCCTCACCGTAGACGGAGCGGAGTTTCTCTCGTATGCCAGGCAGGTCGTCGAGCAGGCGGAGCTGCTGGAGCAGCGGTACAAGGACAAAGAACCGTCGCGCCAGCTGTGCTCCATTTCGACGCAGCACTATGCGTTTTCGGTAAACGCCTTTGTGGAGCTTGTAAGAGAATGCAATACGGGGGAGTACGAGTTCACCCTTCGTGAAACGCGCACCTACGACATTATCCAGGACGTCAAGAATATGCGGAGCGAAATCGGCATCCTGTACCTGAATCATTTCAATGAAAAAGTGATCTCCAAGCTGCTGAAGGAAAACCGGCTCGAATTCCATCCCCTGTTCGACGCGGCTCCGCATGTCTTCGTGAGCTCCACGAATCCGCTGTCGGCAAAGGGATCCGTCACGCTGGAGGATCTGAGGGATTACCCGTGCCTTTCCTTCGAGCAGGGCGAATTCAACTCCTTTTATTTTTCAGAGGAGATCCTAAGCACCGTTTATCATAAAAAAAGCATCCACGTCAGCGACCGGGGAACGCTGTTCAACCTGCTGATCGGGCTGAACGGCTACACGCTCAGCACCGGGGTGCTGAGCCCGGACCTGAACGGGGTGGACATCGTCTCCGTGCCGCTTGTCACCGACACGGACGAGAAGATGCGGATCGGCTGGATCGTCAACTCAAAGGCCGTTTTGAGCAACGCCGCGGAAAGCTATATCCGCCATCTGAAGAAACTGATCGAGGCGTACGGCTTTGAAATCATCCAATAAAAAATGCACGCTCCGTTTTTTACGCGGGACGCGCATTCCTTACGCTGAAATTCGGTTTGCTTTTAAAAGATTCGTTACCGCTTCGGTGATCTTTGCGGCAACGTAGGCGTCGTTCATCGTATAAAGGTGAATGCCGTCGACGCCCTGCGCGATGAGATCGACGATCTGGTCGATGGCGTACGCGATCCCCGCGTCCCGCATTGCGACCGGATTGTCCCCGTATCTGTCCATGATCTTCATGAACTTTTTCGGAAGCGTCGCGCCGCTGAGCGACACCATCCGCTCAATCTGCTTTTTGTTCGTCACCGGCATGATCCCGGCCTGGATCGGGACATGGATCCCCGCGCTCCCGGCGCGGTCCAGGAAGGAATAAAAATGGCCGTTGTCGAAAAAAAGCTGGGAAATCAACTGGTCCGCACCCGCGTCGACCTTGATTTTCAGGTTTTGAACGTCCCTGTCGAGCCCTCCGGATTCCGGATGGCCTTCCGGGTAACAGGCCCCGATGACATTGAAACTCCCGGTTTTCTTGATAAAGGCGACCAGGTCGCTCGCGTGCGGGAAGTCTGTTTTGGGAACGCTGTCCGGATTGACGTCCCCCCTCAGGGCGAGGATATTTTCAATGCCGTTCCGCTTCAGGCTTGCAAGCGCCTCAAGAACGTCGTTTTTCGTAAGGCCGACGCATGGAAGATGGGCGACGCTCTCGATCCCGTAACGATTTTTGACGTCGGAGGCGATTTCCACGGTCCGCCCGCCGCCGCGCCCCGCCGCGCCGTAGGTGACGCTGATAAAGTCGGGGGAAAGCCCGCGCATCTGCTCCAGGGCGCGGTAGACGGTGCCAAGCGAAGAAGTTTTTTTCGGGGGAAAAACCTCAAAGGAAAACACGGTCTTTTTTTGAAACAGCCTGCTCGTATTCATTACAGCTCACCCCGTACCTCTTTCGCCGCCTGCACAAGATGCTCGAGGCTCGGCACCGTCTCCCTGTATTCCCTCGTTTTCAGTCCGCAGTCGGGATTGACCCAGAGTTTTTCCTTGGGCAGCTTCTCCAGCATTTTATGAAGCGCCTTTACGATTTCCCCGGTCGACGGGACTCTCGGGGAATGGATGTCGTAAACGCCGGGGCCCACTTCGGTTTGAAAGCCGCTTTTCTTGAGGGCGCCGAGGATCGCCAGGTCGGAGCGAGAGGCCTCAAACGTGATCACGTCCGCATCCATATTGTCGATGTCCCGGATAATGTCGCCGAACTCGCTGTAGCACATATGCGTATGGATCTGCGTTTCCGGTTTCACGCCGCTGTGGACAAGCCGGAACGCGGGGACCGCCCAGTCGAGGTATTCGCTGTGCCAGTCGGCTTTCCGGAGCGGGAGCTTTTCCCGCAGGGCCGGCTCGTCGATCTGGATGATCTTGATACCGTCCGCCTCAAGGTCGAGGGCTTCCTCCCGGATTGCGAGCGCGATCTGGAACGCGCATTCCTTCAAGGGGACGTCTTCTCTCGGGAAGGACCAGTTCAGGATGGTGACGGGCCCCGTCAGCATGCCCTTGACATATTTTTTCGTGAGGCTCTGCGCGTACTTTGAATACTCCGCCGTGATCGGGCGGCTGCGCCAAACGTCGCTCCAGATGATGGGCGGCTTCACGCAGCGCGTGCCGTAGGACTGCACCCACGCCTTTTCCGTGAAGAGGAATCCGTTCAGATGATCGCCGAAATATTCGACCATATCGTTCCGCTCGAACTCGCCGTGGACGAGGACGTCCAGCCCGATTTTCTCCTGAAGTTCGATACACTCCTTGATTTTCCGCTTGTTGAAATCCGCGTACTGTTTTTCCGAAATCTTTCCCTTCTTAAATGCGGAGCGGTTTGCCCGCACATCGGCAGTCTGCGGGAAAGAGCCGATCGTGGTTGTCGGCAAAAGCGGCAGGCGGAAAAACGCCTTCTGGATCTTTTCGCGCTCCGCAAAGGCGGGCAGCCTTGTGAAATCCCGTTCCGTAAGGGCCCTCACTCTCGCCTGGACGGCTTCGTTTCCGCCGTGCCTCACGTTTTTGAACAGGGCTTCATTCGCGGCATACGCGTCTTCCCCGGACGGCGATGCGCTGGAGGCCAGCTTTTTCAGGTCGGCGAGCTCCCCCAGCTTCTCCACGGCAAAAGCCAGGTGCTTTTTGTACGCGCCGTCCAGCTTCGATTCGTTTTCAACGGTGTACGGCACGAGGAGCAGGGAACAGGACGTCCCGACGGCGATATGCTTCGCGCTCTTTTTCAGTTCGCCGATCGCAGAGAGCGTCTTCGCATAATTGTTCCGCCAGACGTTTCTCCCGTTCACAAGGCCCGCAAATAAGACCTTATCGTCCGGAAAACCGTTATTCCGCACCAACGCAAGGCTTTCTTTCCCTTCGACAAAGTCGAGCCCGATCCCGTCGAAATCGAGTGCGGCCGCTTCCTCGTAACAGTCCCGGATGTCGCCGAAGTAAGTTTGCAACAGGATTTTCGCGTTCCCTTTCGCTTTCAGGACGCCCGCGTAAAGGCTCTTGAAAAACGAAATATCGTCCGCGTCCTGATCCATGACCAGCGCCGGTTCATCCAGCTGAATCCACTCCGCGCCCAGCCCCGCAAGCTTTCCGACAAGCTCGGCATAGGCCCGAACGGTATCGCCGGCAAAATCAACCGCCTTTTTTTCTCCCGCAAACCTGGCAAGCTTCAAAAAGGTGAACGGCCCGACCACGACGGGTTTTGTCAGGATTCCGAGGTTCTTCGCCTCCGCGAATTCCTCGAAAATCTTTGTGCCCGCCAGCCTGATCGCCGTGTCGTCCTCTATTTCCGGAACCAGATAGTGATAGTTTGTATTAAACCACTTTTTCATGGCAAGCGCTTTGACGTCGCCGTTCGAACCCTGATAGCCTCGCGCCATGGCAAAGTACTCGTCGAGGGCGCCGAGCCTCAGCGCGCGGTATCTTTTCGGAATCGTGTTCAGCATGACCGCCGTATCGAGCATCCCGTCGTAAAAGGAAAAGTCGTTGGACGGAATGAGGTCGATCCCTCTGCCTTTTTGCAGCAGCCAGTGCGTTTTACGCAGTTGCCTCCCGGTGGACAACAATTCCTCCGAGGTTTTTTCTCCTTTGAAATAACCTTCCGACGCGAACTTCAGTTCCCGAAGAGAGCCGATCCTCGGAAATCCTATCACGGATGTTTTCATTGCGGTATCTCCCATCGATATGTTTTTAACAATTTATATCGGTTTCATCATATTACTTACAAGATACCACAAAAGCCCTTGCCATAGCTAACTCAAAAATTTTATGAGTTCCCATAGCCTTATTCTATGGCTGTTATCATAGGACCGGGCTCGCACGTCATCCGGATCCGCGGCCGCACGGAAGCAGCGCGCAAGGCCGGCAAGACAGCGGAGCGCGATGGACGCAGAACGATGAAAAATGTTTGATAAAAAAGCCTTGACAAAGCCGGACGTTCGGAGTATGATACGAGCATAAATCATATATGAATACTAAATGTGATAAGGAGGAACCGGCTATGAGAACGCAGATTTGCAGCAACGGCAGAATGGATACCATGATGCGCGCGATGTGCATCATGTGCAGCGGCATGCCTGAAATGAAACATGGCCGGCCCTTCTGTTGCTGTAACCATTAGGGAAAAATGCAACAAATGTAGTAAAAGGGCTGTCAGGCCAAAAACCTGCCGGCTTTTTTTATACCATTTTCCAAGCCGAAAGAAACCCGTAAAATCCATTCAATACTTTTTGAAAGGCTGATTGAAAATGAGCGACAGAAAATTTGGATTCGATACCCTCCAGGTACAGGCCGGTCAGAAACCGGACCCCGCAACGGGCGCCCGCGCCGTCCCGATTTACCAGACCACCTCCTACGTGTTTAAAAACACCGCCGAGGCGGAAGGGCGCTTCGGCCTCACGATTCCGGGCAACATTTACTCCCGCCTGACCAATCCGACCACGGACGTCTTTGAACAGCGCATCGCGGCGCTGGAAGGCGGTTCCGCGGGGCTGGGCGTCGCGTCCGGCGCCGCCGCCGTCACATACTCCATTCTGAACATCGCGGGCGAAGGGGACGAGATCGTCTCGGCCAGCACGCTGTACGGCGGCACCTACAATCTGTTTGCGCACACGCTTCCCAAGTACGGCATCAAAACGATTTTTGTCGACCCGGACGACGTGGGCAACTTTGAAAAGGCGATTACCCCGAAGACCAAGGCCATCTATTACGAAACGCTCGGCAACCCCGGCATCAACGTCATCGACTTCGACGCGGTCGGGGAAATCGCAAAAAAGCACAAGCTCCCGGTCATCGTCGACAACACGTTTGCGACGCCCTACCTGTTCCGCCCGCTGGAGCACGGCGCGAACGTGGTCGTCCACTCCGCGACGAAATTCATCGGCGGGCACGGCTCGTCCATCGGCGGCGTGATCGTGGACGGCGGCGACTTCGACTGGACGAGCGGGAAATTCCCGGGCTTTACCGAGCCGGACAAAAGCTACCACGGGATCAAATACGCGGACCTCGGCGCGGCGGCGTTTGTCACGAAAGTGCGCGCGCAGCTGCTTCGCGACACCGGCGCGACGCTTTCCGCCTTCAACTCCTGGCTGTTCATCCAAAGCCTCGAATCGCTCTCGCTGCGCGTGGCAAAGCACGTCTCCAACACCGAAAAGATCGTGAGATTCCTCGAGAGCAATCCGAAGGTGAAGGAGGTCAACTACCCGGGCCTGCAGTCGAACAAATACTACGGCCTCGCGAAGAAGTATTTCCCGAAGGGCGCCGGCTCCATCTTCACCTTCTCGGTCAACGGCGACGTCACCGCGGCGAAAAAGTTCATCGACAGCCTGCAGATTTTCTCGCAGCTCGCCAACGTCGCGGACGCGAAATCGCTGGTCATCCATCCGTCCACCACGACGCATCAGCAGCTGAATCTCGAGGAGCAGCGCGCGGCGGGCTTCGGGCCCGAGACGATACGCCTCTCCATCGGCGTGGAGGATCCCGACGACCTGATCTGGGATCTCGGCCAGGCGCTCGACAAGGCCATCCCGGACTGACGCGCCCGTTCCGCCGCAAAAAATATACGTAAGGGCAAGAGGACTGTTCAACCGATGAGGAGCGCTTTTGCGCTCCTCATCGTCATAGTCCCCCATTCCACGGCAAACGGAGGTGCGTCTGGATGCCGATCACCGTACCGGAAGGACTTCCGGCGGTCGCAACCCTGGAAAGGGAGAACATTTTCGTGATGGACCACGAGAGGGCGATCCATCAGGATATCCGGCCGCTGCGGATTTTGATTTTGAACCTGATGCCGACCAAGACCGACACGGAAACGCAGCTGCTTCGGCTGCTGAGCAATTCACCGCTCCAGCTGGAAGTCGAGTTTCTGCGGATGGCAAGCCACGTTGCGAAACACACTCCGCTGCAATATCTGCTGAAATTTTACAAAAACTTCGACGAAGTAAAGCTCAAACGGTACGACGGGATGATCATTACCGGCGCGCCCGTGGAGCGGATGAAATTCGAGCGGGTGGATTACTGGCCGGAGCTGTGCCGCGTGATGGACTGGTCGAAACGCAGCGTCTATTCCACCCTGCACATCTGCTGGGGCGCGCAGGCGGGGCTTTACCACCATTTCGGCGTTCCCAAATACGAACTCCCGCAAAAACTGGCCGGCGTCTTCGAGCACCGCGTCCTCTACCCCGCTCATCCGCTCCTGCGCGGCTTCGACGACTACTTTTGGGCGCCCCATTCCCGCTACACCAAAGTGAAGAAGAGCGACATCGACAAAATCCCGGAATTGGAGACTCTGGCGGTCTCGAAGCGGGCGGGGGTGTATCTGGCGGCAAACCGCAACGGCAGGCAGGTTTTCGTCACCGGCCACTGCGAGTACGACCGCGACACGCTGGCGAAGGAATATTTCCGCGACGTTGAAAAAGGAATTCCGGCGGCCGTCCCCGAAAATTATTTCGTCGGCGACGACCCCGAAAAGGTGCCTGTTTTCAAGTGGAAAAGCCACGCGTCGCTGTTGTTTTCCAACTGGCTCAACTATTTTGTCTACCAGCGGACTCCCTACGATCTTTCCGATCTTGGCGCTCCCTGAATCGAAATGCGGCGGGCGGGCCCGCACGGCTGGTTCCGCCTTCGCTGCACCGTCCCGCGCGAAAGCCAAGCGGCAAAAACTGAAGCTGGTGAATTTTAAAAACGCAGGGCCGAACCGGCCCTGCGAATACGCAAGGCTTGAAACGGCACCGTCGTTTCAAAAATCAAAGCAAGGAGATACTCCATGAGTCAACGAAAATATGGTTCCGAATTCGGATTTCTGACGAGGGCCGTGCACACGGGCAACGACGTCGACCGCGAAACCGGCGCGATCAAGCGCCCCATCACGCTCGGGAACTGCTACGAGCTGCCCTACGACCCGAGCAGCCTGAACTGGAGCAGCGCCGACAAAGCGCTTTATACCCGCAACGGCGGCGTGAATCAGAAATACCTTCAGGAAAAGATCGCGGCGCTGGAAGGGACGGAGGACTGCGTGGTCCTTGCCTCCGGCGTGGCCGCGCTTTCCGGGATATTTTTCACTTTTCTGAAATCCGGCGACCACGTGGTCTGCTCGAAGGTTACCTATATCGCCGTTTATCGGCTCCTGACGGAACATCTGAAAGAAAAATACGGCATCGAGGCCACGCTGGTGGATACGTCCGATCCGGAAGCGGTAAAAGCGGCGATCCGGCCCAATACGAAATTGATCCACATCGAAACGCCCGGAAACCCGACGATCGGCATCAGCGATATTGCGGCGATCGCAGAAATCGCCCGCGAAAACGGGATCCTTCTCTCCGTCGACAACACGTTCGCCTCGCCCTATCTTCAGCGGCCCGCCGAGCTGGGCGCCGACCTGACGGTGGAAAGCCTGACCAAATATATCAACGGCCACGGCGACGCGCTGGGCGGCTCCGTTTCCGGCAAAAAAGAACTTATAGACAAAATCCGCGCGGAAGCGATGGTGAACCTCGGCGGGGCGATCAGCCCGTTCAACGCATGGCTCATCATGCGCGGGGCGGTCACGCTTCCCTTGCGGATGCGCCAGCACAGCGAAAGCGCCCTGAAAGTCGCGCAGTTCCTGAAAAGCAATCCCGCCGTCCGCTTTGTCGCCTATCCCGGGCTGGGAAGCGACCGGGGGCATAAGGTCGCCGCGAAACAGATGAAGAACGGGTTTTCCGGCATGATCGCCTTCGGCCTGAACGGGGACGCGGACGCTCACAACCGTTTTGTCAGCTGCCTTCGCGTGATTACGTCCGCGGTTTCCCTCGGGCACGACGAGAGCCTGATCGTCTTTCTCGGCCCCGACGACGAGCGGCAGTATCTGTACCCCGAAGAATTCCACGGCGGCTTTTTCCGCTTCAGCGTAGGGCTGGAGGACACGGAAGACATTGTCGGGGACATCCGTCAGGCTCTTGAAAGAGCCGGGCTGACATAAACTTCCGTTCCCATACTCCTCCGCACCCGGGCACTGTAAAATTTCATCGAAGGAAAGCCAGAATGAGGGGGATTTTGCTCTGGCTCTCGGACCTTATCCGATTTCAGGATTCCTGTAGGAATTGAAAGCCCCGGACGTTGAACAGCCTTCCCGCATATCCATGAAAGACCAGATAGACGGCATGGGTTCCCTTTACCGCTTTCACGCCGCAATAAAAAGCTTCCCAAGACTGCCACCCCTGCGTCGGCTCGACCACGGCGCGGCCGATACACTCCCCGTCCCTTTCATCCAGACGGATTTCAATTACTCCTCCGTACGCACTGCTCGCGGCTTTCACCATGAACCGTGAAGCCGCTCCGTCGAAATACAGATATTTGTACGCAGCCCAGTCTCCATCTTCGATGAAAGCGAGATAGTCCCGATAGACGCGGTCCACCCCGACCGAATCAATATGCACTTTGCCGGAAAGCAGGCACGCGCGGGACGCTTCCAGATAATCCGTGCACGCTATGGCACGGGAAGCGCCCTGAGTCGTCATTTCCACCTCCGGGATGCTTCCGTCCGGCTCAAATCGAATGGGTTCCGCGCATACGCGCCTGCTGTAGGGGCTGTTGTGCGTCGAACGATGGTAGAATACGTACCACCGGCCGTCGATCTCCTGAATGGACCCATGGTTGTTCCACGATTTCGGATCGCAGCCCGTATTGTCGATGATAACGCCGCCCTTTTGAAACGGGCCCAAGGGGGACCGGCCTGTGGCGTAGGAAATGCAGGTGGCCTTTCCCCTGCTGATGTCCGTGTAGACCATGTAATACAATCCGTTGCGCTTGCGGACGGAAACGCCCTCATGAAAACCGTGTTCCCGATCCGTCAGCAAATTCCGGCGGAACGTTTTCGGATCGATCTCCGTCATGCTCGGCTTCAATCTGGCCCCCCGGACGGCAAACTGCCCCCAATAATAATAGCATTGGCCGTCATCATCCAGAAAGACGGCGGGGTCAATGCCGTCTCCGTTCGAAGCCTGGAGCGGAACCGCGCCCGTAAACGGCCCAGCGGGGCTCTTCGAAAACGCGACGCCCTCGCTCCCGTCGCCCGTGCAAAAATACAGGTAATAGACGCCGTTTTTACAGATGCAATCCGGCGCATAAAGCGGGCTCTGCGACCACGGGACACCGGCGTTTGGTCCGAGAGTGCGAAGGCTGACACCGTGCTCCGTCCAATCCGAAAAATTTCCGGAAGAAAACACATGGTACTCGTAGCTGCAGTACGTCGTTCCGTCCGGAATATCGTATGAGCCATACAGATAAGCGCGTCCATCCTGCCACTGCCTGGCCTCAACGTCGGGCACGAAAAAATTCAACGGAAGCACTGGATTCATAGAGATTCTCCTCAATTTTACTGTGCGCGAATTTTCTTTTATTCCCGAATGGCGTCTGATTGGAAATCGGGAGGACGGCCCGCAAAGATCAGCCGGCAACGCGGCCATTGCTTTTCGGCGCTTTTGGGGTATACTGGAAGCGATTCCGAAAAGAGAACAAGGGAGGAAATGAAAAATGGAACCGGCAAATACGATGAAAGCCAACCGTCCGGCGGGGCGGTACGGGCTGCTTTTGAAGCAGGCGCAGGCTCTGCTGGAAGGGGAAAACGACTGGGTCGCGAACCTTTCCAACATTGCGGCGCTGCTGAGCTCGGCGCTTCCGCAGATCAACTGGGTCGGCTTTTACCGGATGAAGGGCGGGGAGCTTCTGCTCGGCCCGTTTCAGGGCAAGCCGGCCTGCGTCCATATTCCTGTGGGAAAAGGCGTGTGCGGAACCGCCGTTCAGCGAAACGCGACGCAGGTAATCCCGGACGTGCGTTGCTTTCCGGGGCACATTGCCTGCGATTGCGATTCCGTGTCCGAGCTGGTGGTTCCCCTGCGCGCGCAGGGAAGGATCGTCGGCGTTCTGGACATTGACAGTCCGCGCGCGGAACGCTTCGGCGATGCGGACGCCCGCGCGATGGAAGCAATCGCGGAGCTGGTTTCCCGCAGCTGCGCATGGGACGGCTGACGTGCGCCGGAAGGGAAGGGGCTCAGACGGACAAAACGGGCGGCCTCCGAAACGCGCCGGGGGCCGCCTATCACCGTGGTGCGAGAGTACCGGGCAATGACATCAAACGGAAGCGGAAGAATTCCGCTTCACCACGGGCAGTGTATTTTCCGGCGTCCGCCACTTATTCCTTCAGAAAAAAATCCTCCATTTTTCCGTTCAAAAGGCGGAGCATGTCGATTTCGTCCCTGACGTACCGGCTCAGAGGGGCGCCGCCGTTCACCCGGCAGGCGCTTTCCATCGGCACTCCGACAGAGTTGAGATAATATTTGGCGCAGGACGGATATTGCTGTGTCTCCACCCAGGACAGCACGGTCAGGTAGGACTGCAATAATTCCGCCTTGTCGGGATGTGCCTTGTAACTGTCGAAAAGCCGCACAAGCAGTCTCGGGCAGATATTGGCCATAACGCCGCAGAAACCGCTCGCACCGTCCCTCAGCGACTGAAGAAGCGTGGGGGTGTTCGCATTGAACAGTTTCAGCCCCGACTCCCCGATCCATTTCAGCCTTCGGGCAATGAGTTCTCCGTCGCAGCAGGTATCCTTAAGGAAGTTGATTCTGCCGCTTTGGGCGCACCATTTGAGAACTTTTTCGGAAAGCAGCCTTTTATAGGGATACGGGCATTCGTAAACGCCGAAGTTCACGCCCGGAATCGCCTTCAGGATCGCGCCGCAGCGCTCGATCCACACCTCGTCCGATTCGTCCCGCAAGGCGAGACGGTTGCTTACCAGCACGACGGCATCCACACCGGTTTCCGCGATCGCTTTCAGTTCCTCGATCTGTTCGGCCGGGTCGTCTGAAATATGGCCTGACGCAACGACCTGCACCCTGCCCGCCGAAAGTCTTACGGTTTCCCTTGCGAGCGCAATCCGTTCCTCCAGCGCAAGCTGAAACATTTCGGAGGATTGGCAAACCGCGAATATTCCGGACACGCCGCTGTCGACATACCAGTTTACAAGCCGCTCGACCGCTTTTTTATCGATCTTGCCGCCGTCGGTGAACGGGGTGAGCATCGTCGGCCAGACACCGGATGAAATTGTATTTTTCAACATTTTATCTACTCTTTCCGGTTTGTTTTTTCAGCAGCTCAGCTTTCCAGCCATGCGGGGTTGAAGCGGCAGTACAGTCCGCTGCTGATCAGGTGGACTACGCCGTCCGGCGCCTGGGCGGCCGCAAGGCGGCCCCTGGACTCGGCGTGGTTTTCGTCAAGCTCGAAGGTCCCGGTCCATGCGCCGCCGTTTTCCTTCCGGTCGGCGCCGTTAGTCAGCAGCTTTTTAACGGGCCGGCTCTTTCCGCCGTCGCGGGAAAGGGCGGCGAATATGCCGAACACGCGCGTCCTTTTGCCGAAAAAGGACCCGCCATCCAGCGTCACCGCCACTTCCTTTGCATAGGAAGGAATCCGGCCCGCCCCCTTTGCGCAGCTTGCCCTACTTTCCGCCGCACGCTTCGGAGACCATGCGGCTCACTGCCGCGCCGTCCGCCCGCCCTTTCACCAGCGGCATCAGCGCCCGCATTACCCGGCCCTTGTCCTTCGGGGAAGGGGCCGTGATGCCGAGTTGCCCGAACACGCCGCGGATCATCCCGCCGATCTCCTCTTCGGAAATCCCTTTCGGCGCAAACTCCTCCAGAACGGAAAGCGCGAACCGGTTTTTCTCGATAATATCCTTCCGGTCCTTCGGCGCCGTTTCCACCGCTTCCTTCGTCTGTTTGATCTCGCGGCGGATCACGGCGTTCTCTTCTTCCTCCGTCAGATCGGCATGCTTGTCTACCCACTTCGCCTTCAGGGCGGAAAGCAGCAGGGAGAACACGTCTTTCCTCGCCTTGTCGCCGCTTTTCATCGCCTTCACCATTTCCGAACGGACCTCTTCTATTTTAGACATCCAAAAGCGCCTCCTTTGTCTTCAATCGCTGTTTTTCTGGGAGATGTTCACGGTGATCATATAGCTCCCGTAAACCCAGCAGCTGGTAGAGCCGCTGACGGTAAACGTTACGGGCACTTCCGTCTGCCCGGTAAAATTCCCCGTGCTGGAAAGATCCACGCTGCCCACCAGGCTGGAATTGGAAAGCTTCGCCACTTCCAAAGGCGGGCCAACCACCGTGACGGAAATTCCGTCCGACGTAATGCTCGCCGTCTTGTCGGTGCCGAGATTCTTTACGCCGAACAACGAAGCCGTCATCAGCCTCGTCGACATACCCTCAAGATTCAGCGTGATGCGCGCCGAGGGCTGATTGCTCAGGTTCTTGCAGGACTTCGGCAGCGTGAGATCCACATCGAACGTGTTGTGGGACGGGCTGATCTCCGCAAAATTGATCGTGTCGAGACTGAGCTTGCCTCCCAGTTCGGCAAGCGTGTCCTTCGGGCCGGCGATCTCTATCGTCGACGGAGAAATGGCGATCTTCCCGGAGCTCAGGGTAAGGCCGGACGGCTTGTTGGCGAAAGTCGGCTCCAGCGCCACGGTCTGCCGCGGAAGAACCGGAATGGTCACATCCACCTTTTCGGGGTTGATGGTCATATCCCCGTTCCCCAGTTTGTTCCCGTTCGCGTCGTACAGCACGAGGTCGGCGGTGAAATGCACCGTATCCGTCAGCGTCTTGGTGACTTTGTATTCATAGGTGACCTTGTTGATCTGGCTGACCTGCTTTTCCGGGCCGGAAATCGTCACGTTGTCCGAGCTGAGCGTCGGCGCGCCGACAAAATACGACGGGTCCGATTGGTATCCCTCGGCGTATGAAATATCGTCTACGATGGGAAACGTCTTTTCCCTGTACCGGTCGACCGAAACATAGATCTGCTGCGGGAAGATGGAATCGACCGTATACTGGTTCGCGCCGAAGTTCTGGCCCACGTTCTGCACCTGAAGCGAAAGCGGGTAGCTCCCCTGCGCGGTGACCGTGGCGGGGAGCGTGGCGACGCACTCGATGTCGGAAGCCTTGAGCTGGCCGACGATCATGCTGTTCCCCTTCACATAAACCGTTGCGGTATTGTCGCTCTGCTTGAAAACCTTCACGCCGTCCGCCTGCGCGGAATCGGACAGAACCACTTTCACGGGAACGCCCGTGATCGCCTTGGGGCGGTCCTGCGTGTCGCTTGAGACCATGATGGCCCAGAGAACGAGAGCCAGAAAGACGGAAAACGCAATGGCGAATTTATTGTTGTAAAACAAGCGGTCCCAGCCGAAATGTTTGGAAGGATTTTTCTTTTTTACGTCTTTCACGATTTTTTCCCCCTTTTGATCGAGGGGATCCAGCCCTGCTCGCTTTTACTGCTCAATAGGTAAGACTCCAGCGCGCTGCGAAGCGTTTCCCGGGTGTAATTCCGGGTGATGACGCCGTTGACCACAACGGAAATCTGCCCGGTCTCCTCGGAAACGACGATGACGACCGCGTCCGAATTCTCGCTCATGCCGATGGCGGCCCGGTGGCGCGTGCCCAGCTCGATGGCGACGCGGTCGCTCTTGGTCAGCGGGAGGATGCATCCGGCGGCGTAAACCATGCCTTCGCGCAGGATCATGGCGCCGTCGTGCAGCGGGGCCTTGTTGAAGAAAATATTGCAGATGATCGGCGAACTCGGAATCGCGTTGATCACGGTCCCGGTATCGATAATGTCGCCGAGCTTCGTTTCCCGCTCAAAGACGATCAGGGCGCCCGTCTTCTGTTTCGACATCTGCCCCGCCGCGTCCACCACCGCGTTGATCGCCCGGCGTGCGCGGCGAAGCGCCTCGTCGGAATCGCCGGTAAACCAGTCCTTCTTGCCGATGCCGCTCCGTCCGAGCTGCTCGAGGGCGCGGCGGATCTCCGGCTGGAATACGATCATCAGCACGATCAGCGAGAACTGGAAAAAATACGCCAGGATCGTCTCCATCATCGTCAGCCGGAGGAGATAGGAGAGCCACCAAACGACCAGAAGGATGATGATGCCTTTCACAAGCTGGCCGGCGCGCGTCTCGCGGACCAGCTTGATGCCGTTGAAGATGATAAAGGAGACGAGACCGATATCCAGCGCATCGGTCAGCCGAAACTGATGAATGAGCTGAAGGAACGTATTCCATGCGGTTATGACACCATCCATACTTTTTTCCTTCCGTCCGAGATAGAAAAACCTTTTTTATTTTACCATATCTTTGCTCAGATTCAATGCTTTCTTCCGTGATTTTTTCATCAGGATCTGGCGGACCGCAGCCAAAAGCGTCCTCATGTCCGTCTGTGTGGAAAATGCGGACGGGCAGATGCGGACGGCGCCGCGCTCCAGCGTGCCGTAAAAGCGGTGCGCGGACGGCGCGCAGTGCAGCCCGGCCCGCACGGCGATGCCGCAGGCGCCGAGGGCGCGGCCCACTTCCTCGCTCGCCATGCCCCGCAGATTGAACGAAAGGACCGGCGCGCACCAGCGCGGGTCCGGCATGGGGGTGTAAAGCTCCACGCCGTCCGTCGCGGACAACCCGGCGTAAAGGGAGCGCAGGAGGGAGATTTCATGCTCCAGAATGTGGCTGCGTCCGGTGCAGCGCACGAAATCGATACCCGCGCGCAGGCCGGCGATGCCCGGCATATTCACCGTGCCGCTTTCAAAGCGCTCCGGCATGCCGGAAGGCTGCTCCTGGGAAAGCGACTCCGTCCCCGTCCCGCCCTCTACAAGCGTCGCGAGCTCTCCGCCATGCGGCGTGATCAGCATGCCGGTCCCCATTGGCCCGTAAAGTCCCTTGTGGCCCGCCGCGCAGAGATAATCGATCCCGCTGTCCGCCATATCGATCGGAAGCAGGCCGGCCGACTGGGCGCAGTCCACGGCCGTGGGCACCCCGTACTGGCGCGCGAGCGCCGCGATGCGCTCGACCGGCAGCCGGATGCCCCACACATTGGACGCGTGCGTGCAGAACACGAGCTTCGTGTTGTCGCGCAGCGCTTCGCGGAACGCGGCGACCGTGCGGTCGTTGTCGCCCGGAAAAACGCGCGCTTCCGTCCACGTCACCCCGGAAGCGGCCAGCGCGTGGAGCGGGCGCATCACCGCGTTATGCTCCAGGCACGAGACGACGACGTGGTCGCCCGCATGGAGCAGGCCCTTCAGGACGAAATTGACGGCGCTGGTGCAGTTCAGCGTGAAGGCCACGCATTCCGGTCCCGGCGCGTTAAAGAAATCCGCCGCCTCGCAACGGCAGCGGTATACTTCCTCCGACGAAGCAATAGCCATTGCGTGGCCGGCGCGGCCCGGGTTCGCCCCGTAGCGCACCAGCGCGCGCTGTACGGCGATCCGCACCGCGCGCGGCTTCGGATAGGTTGTGGCGGCGTTGTCCAGGTAAATCATAGTTGCACCTCGCGTTCCGAACGGCCGAAAACCGGAATGCCTTCCCGTTTCAGGATGTTTTCCGCCTCATTGGTTCTGTTCGGGACATATATACCAAAGCTGCAGCCGCGCCCCTGCGCGGTGCGGGCTATCTTTTCCACTCTGGACCAGATGCCGTACCTGGCCAGCAGGCCGCGCCCTTTCATGGCGTATGTGACGGAGCCCACTTCAATCATAGGCTTGCCCACAGCGATCCCCCCTCCTCTTTTACCACCAGATTATGCCGTGAGCCTGCCGTTTGCTTCTTCGCTATTTTTCCGCCGTTTCGATCAGGCAGACCGCGTGCGCAGCGATGCCTTCCCCCGCGCCGGTAAAGCCGAGCCCCTCCTCCGTCGTGGCCTTCACGCTCACGCGGCCGGCCGGGATCCCGCATATCCGCGCGATGCTTTCCCGCATGGCGGGGACGTACGGTTTCAGCTTCGGCGCCTGCGCAACCACGGTGGCGTCGATGTTGCCGACGTGCCATCCGTTTTCCGCCAGCAAAGCGCAGACCGCCGCGAGCAGCTTTCCGCTGTCCGCGCCGAGGTAAGCCGGGTCCGTGTCCGGAAAAAGCC
>DHAI01000106.1:33091-34104 GCA_002397355.1 Ruminococcaceae bacterium UBA4958
GTAAGCCGGGTCCGTGTCCGGAAAAAGCCGCCCGATGTCCCCCAGCGCCGCGGCGCCCAGCAGCGAATCCATAACGGCGTGCAGCAGCACGTCGGCGTCCGAGTGGCCCGCCAGGCCGCGGGAGTACGGAACCTCCACGCCGCCCAGGACCAGTCTGCGGCCTTCCGCAAACCGGTGGACGTCATATCCATGCCCGATTCTCACGACAATTCCTCCCTCCGGCGGAGGATCGCCTCCGCGGCGGCCACGTCGTCCGGCGTGGTCAGTTTCAGATTCTCGTAGCTGCCCCGGCAGAGGCGGATTCTGACGCCGCACCGCTCGAGGAGCTGACAGTCGTCGGTGTAATCGGCGCCGGCCGCCTCCGCGCTGCGCATCGCTTCCCGGTAGAGCGCCAGCCGGAACACCTGCGGCGTCTGCACGGCCCAGAGCCTCTCCCGCCGCGGCGTCGAGGACACAAAGCCTTCGCCGTCGGTCAGTTTGACGGTGTCCTTCACCGGCACGGCAAGTGCCGCCGCCCCATATTCCCTCGCGGCGGAAACACAGGCGTCGATCTCCTCCGGGCGGATCAGCGGGCGCGCCCCGTCGTGCACCGCAATCCACTCCGTACCGGGCGGGACAGCCGCCGCCCCGGCTGCCGCCGAGCGTTGGCGCGTCCCGCCCCCCGGCACGATCGCGGCGACCTTTCCGGCGCCGCAGCCGCGCACCGCAAGCTCCATGCGCCCGCGGTCCTCCTCGCGGCAGACGACGACGACCGAGCCGACCTCCCGCGCAGCCTCGAACGCGAGAAGCGTCCGCGCGATCGCCGGCACGCCGAGCAAAAGGACAAACTGTTTTGAAAAGCCCAGATCCATCCTGGATGAAGCGCCCGCGGCGGCAATCACCGCGCAGCAGTTGCGACCGGAACTCAAATTACCGCTCCTTTCCGCGAAACCGGGGCTTGACCTTCCCGGGCTCCGGGAACTATAATAACAAAGACACGATGAAACGGCGGTGGAAAACAGATGAAAACAGAA
>DHAI01000106.1:34285-40149 GCA_002397355.1 Ruminococcaceae bacterium UBA4958
ATCGAGCAGGTGCAGCCCGTATTCGGCGCCCATCTGAACGACCAGGGCCGGCTCTTCGGGGGCCAGCTCGTCGCCTGGATCGACATTGTGGCCGGAGCCGTGGCCCGCAGGCACTGCCACTGCAATGTGACGACGGCGGAAATCGACAGCCTTCAGTTCAAGGAACCCGTCTACAAGGGCAGCGTGGTCGTCCTCCACGGAAAGCTGACCTGCGTGGGGCGCACTTCCATGGAAGTGCGCGTGGACAGCTACAGAGAGGAACTGAACGGCGACCGCAAACTGGTGAACACGGCCTACCTCGTCCTGGTTGCGCTGGACGGGAACGGGAAGCCCACGCCCGTTCCCGGGCTGGCCTGCGAAACGCCGGAGGAAAAAGCGGAGTGGGAAGCCGGCCGGAAACGGCGCGAACTGCGCCGCACGCGCCGGGAAGAGTCTTACTGACGCGGCTCCGTATGCCGGAGCTTCCAGCGGGCGCGCTGAAGCGCGTTGTCGGCCGCTTTCTCGGTGATGGACAGCCTTTTCGCAATTCCCCGGTAACTGTATCCGCTCAGATAAAGCCGCAGCACGCCGCGCTCCGCCGGCGTCAACAGCGATGAGATCAGGCGGCACATGGCGCGGAAATTCTCGCGGCTGTCCAGCATTGCTTCCGGGTCGGCGATGCTGCCGCCCGCTCCGACCTGCGCCTCATTGGTCCCGCTGAGCGACACAAAATCGCTCAGCGGGAAATTTTTTCTGTCCGCGGCCGTACGGCAAGCCGCAATCACCCGGTTGGAGATGCACACGCCCGCGTAAGTGCGAAATGACGCTCCTCTCTGCGGATCGTACGTTTGCGCGGCCCGCAGCAGCCCGAGCAGCCCTTCCTGAAAGAGATCGTCCGTTTCCAGCCCGGCGGCGCGGAGCGGCGCGACGATCCTGCGGATCATTGCGAGATAGCGTGCGGTCAGCTCCGCGAAGGCATCGCCGTCGCCTTTCCGCACCATTTCGGCGAGCTCTGCATCCGAGCCGTTTTCCGCGGCGGAAATGAATTCTTCCGACATTGCTTCCACCTCGCACCCGATTGCTTTTCCGTTTCCATCATACCTTAACCGGACTGCGAAGTCAACGGCCCCGCTCCCGTTATGGCTTCCACCGGATGCGGGATGGACGGACTCCTTTCCATAAGGAGGGCGCCGGCGGGCCTGCGGCTTCGCGAAAGCGCCGCTTTTCCCGGGAAATGAGGCGCCGTGCTTTCGGCCGATTCTACTTTTCGCTTATCTTTCGACAGAATTCACTATAAATCAAAAATAATTCTTGTTACAATAATCTTGCCGCCAATATGCCGCACAGGGAAAGACTTGATAAAGGAAGGATGTTTCAGTGAATATCATCGTTGATAAAAATGAGTTGGAAAAAAGGCTGATGCGGGCTGAAAAAGGGAAACTGATTGAATTTTGCATTATTCCACCGCAATTTGACGATGGAATGCTAAATCCGGCGTTGCTGCATATTGGCGTTTTACATAGCGACGGTTCCTACGAGGATTTGGAAAGCATAAGCGAATTCAGAAGTTTACAGTTGGTTACGGCACCCAAGCCGGCGGCTTCCGCTTGACGGCGGAAGCCGCTCTCCTTTTCGCGCTTGCCAAGCCTGTCCGCTGCGCGGGCGGGCGAATCCGGCTCCGGCGGCTTTGTTCATTGAGGCTGCCGGAGCCGATGCATTTCTATGGCGCATCCGGTCGGCACGGCAGGAATAACGAAGAATAATTCAAAACAGAAAATATGAAAGGGGCTCAAAAAGATTATAATAAGTTTGAAAAAAGGATTTGCACAAAATACCCTGTCGAAAGGCAAAAGGAACAGGCAATTCCTCAAAGCCGAAGGATTTTCGGACCAGGAAGCGTCGATTCCGTTTTGAAGGCCGGGGAAAAGAGAAAGCAGTGATATTGAGGATGGTTTCGCAGGTTTACAGCATGGGACTTTACGGAATGGACGCATTTCCCGTAGAGGTGGAGGTCGACCTCTCCTCCGGTCTTCCGGCGTTCGAGGTGGTCGGCCTGCCGGACGAGGCCGTGAAGGAATCCCGCGACCGCGTGCGAGCGGCACTGAAAAACTGCGGCTTCGAATTCCCGGTCAGCCGCATTACCGTAAACCTGGCGCCGGCGGACAAGCGCAAAGAAGGGCCGATCTACGACCTTCCGCTGCTCGTCGCCCTGCTTCAGGCGAGCCGCCAGCTGGACTGCTCCCTGGAAGGCAGCGTCTTTCTGGGCGAGCTTTCCCTGACGGGAGAGACGCGGCCCGTGCGCGGCGTGCTTCCCATGGCCATCGCGGCGAAAGAACGCGGCTTCCGCCGGCTTTTCGTGCCGGCCGCAAACGCGCCGGAAGGCGCCGTTGTGGAAGGGCTGGAGGTATACCCGGTGGGGAGCCTGCCGCAGCTGCTGAACCACCTGACGGGCCGGGAACCGATCCCCCCTGCGGAGCCGAACGGCGCCGCGCAGGACGCCGAAGCTCCCATGCCGGATTTCTCCGAAGTGCGCGGGCAGGCGCAGGCGAAGCGCGCTCTGGAGATCGCAGCGGCCGGCGGGCACAACGTGCTGCTGATCGGCTCGCCCGGTTCCGGAAAGAGCATGCTGGCAAAGCGCCTGCCGTCCATCCTGCCGGACATGACGTTTGAAGAAACGATCGAAACGACAAAGATCCACTCGATCGCCGGAACCATCCCGCCGGGCGTTTCGCTGATCCGCACGCGGCCGTTCCGCGCGCCGCACCACACCGTTTCCCCCGCCGGGCTTGCCGGGGGCGGGAGCGTGCCGCATCCCGGAGAGATCTCGCTCGCGCACAACGGGGTGCTTTTCCTGGACGAGCTTCCGGAATTCTCCCGGCCCGCCATGGAGGTTTTGCGCCAGCCGATTGAAAACGGCTGGGTGACGATCTCCCGCGTATGCGGGAGCGTCTCCTATCCTTGTTCGGTGATGTTCGTGGCAGCCATGAACCCTTGCCCATGCGGTTATTTCGGCCACCCGAAGCGCCGCTGCACCTGCACGCCGCAGGCCGTGTCGCGCTACCTGGCGCGCGTTTCCGGCCCGCTGCTGGACCGGCTGGACCTCCACATCGAGGTGCCGCCCGTGGAGTTCGACGAGCTGGCCTCCGACGAAAAGGCCGAGAGCTCCGCCGAGATCCGGGCGCGGGTAAACGCCGCGCGGGCGGTGCAGAACGACCGGTTCCGCGGCACGGCCATTTCCTGCAACGCGCGGATTACGCCGGACCGCCTGCGGGACTTTTGCCGGATGAGCGGCCAGAGCGTCGCGCTTCTGAAAACCGCTTTCGAGCGCTTCAGCCTTTCCGCCCGCGCCTACGACCGCGTGCTGAAGGTCTGCCGCACCATTGCGGATCTGGACCGCAGCGAAATCATCGAGCCGCGCCATGTTGCGGAGGCCGTGCAGTACCGGAGCCTTGACCGGAAATACTGGACGAGGGAACTGTAAGGGCACGCCGCTCCCCTTCCCCGCCTCGGATCATATTTCCCGGAGAATATCCGGGGCGCGGGGACGCCGGGCGGCCGGAAACCCATCGCATGAAAACGGGCCGGAGAATTTTCTCTCCGGCCCGTTTATTTTTCCTGCTATTTTTTCCGCTTCGCCGTCTTGCAACCCGAACCTTCATTTAAGGAAGCAAACGTATAGGAGTCGAGCTTCCGCCTTACCATGCGCGAAATCTCGTTATAGATCTCATGGAAGCGGCAGCTCGTGGTATGCGTGCAGTTGTATTCGTCCTGCTGGCAGCGGCTGAGCATATACGGCCCCTCCACCGCCTCGAGCACTTCCCGCAGCGTGATGCGGTCCGCGCCGCGTGCAAGGGCGTAGCCGCCGTGCGCGCCCTTGTAGGAGACAATCAGCCCACTCGCCACAAGCTTGCGCAGAATCTTCAGAGCAAAGCGCAGCGGAACCTGCGTCTGCCGGGAGATGGCGTGGGCGTCCGTCGTCTTCCCCTCCGCCCGGGCAAGAACGTCCACGATGCGCACCGCGTAATCCGCCTCCAGCGTCATCACCATCCGGGTACCGCCTCCTTCAGTCCAGAAAGTCCTTCAGCTTTTTGCTGCGGCTGGGATGGCGCAGCTTGCGCAGCGCCTTCGCTTCGATCTGGCGGATGCGCTCGCGGGTGACGTTGAATTCCTTGCCGACCTCCTCCAGCGTGCGGGAGCGGCCGTCTTCCAAACCGAAGCGGAGGCGCAGGACCTTCTCCTCGCGCGGGGTGAGCGTGTCCAGCACGTCGGCGAGCTGCTCCTTCAGCAGGGTATGGGATGCGGCGTCCTGCGGGGCGGGGGCGTCGTCGTCGGGGATGAAGTCGCCGAGATGGCTGTCCTCCTCCTCGCCGATCGGCGTCTCCAGCGAGACCGGCTCCTGCGCCACGCGCATGATCTCGCGCACCTTGTCGACCGGCATGTCCAGCTCCGCCGCGATCTCGTCGGCCGTCGGCTCGTGGCCATTCTGGTGCAGCAGCTGACTGGAAACCTTTTTGACCTTGTTGATGGTCTCCACCATGTGGACGGGGATGCGGATGGTGCGGGCCTGGTCCGCGATGGCGCGGGTAATCGCCTGGCGGATCCACCATGTGGCATAGGTGGAAAATTTGAAGCCTTTCGTATAGTCGAATTTCTCCACAGCCTTGATGAGGCCGAGGTTCCCCTCCTGGATCAGGTCGAGAAACTGCATGCCGCGGCCGAGATAGCGCTTGGCGATGCTGACGACCAGGCGAAGGTTTGCTTCCGAAAGTCGCTTCTTTGCAGCTTCGTCCCCGTTTTTGATGCGCACGGCGAGGTCGATCTCCTCTTCCGGCGTAAGGAGCGGGACACGGCCGATTTCCTTGAGGTAAACCTTTACGGGATCGTCGATCGCAATCCCCTCGGTGTTCAGGGCCGTCTCCAGGTCCTCGCTCTTCTCGCCGTTCTCCGGGCTCTCCAGGTCGATATTCGCGATCGGCTCGTTTCCGAAGTCCTCAACGATCTCCACGCCCTGGGATTCGAGCGCATCGTAAAACTTCTCAATCTGCTCCGGCTCGAAATCGAGTTCGCCGAGCGCGTCCAGGATTTCCTTCGTTGTGAGCTGACCTTTGCTCTTCCCCTGTTCGATCAGCTCTTTCATCACTGTCTTTTTATCCGGCGCCGCCATAAGCATCCTCCTATTTCTTCTGCTGCCTTAATTTTTCCAGGTAATTCTCTATTTCCCCGGGCTGCGCCGCCCCGGCGCAGCTCAATTTTGTTTTTTCATTTTCCTGCAGGATCACGTCCATGTATTCCGCGGCATCGCCGCTCTGCAGGGAGATGCCGTCATAATGCGCAAGGAGACCTGCCAGGCAGGCGATCTCGTCCTCGGAAAAATCCGCGGAAAGCGCGGTCAGGCTGACGGACTCTCCCGCTTGTATTCTTTCCAAGATTTTTCCATATACACGGCGGTTGAACGCCGTTATGAATTTCTCCGGCGGAAGTTTTGCGGCGATTCCTCCCGCGGCGCCCGGATCTTTCATCAGATACGCGAGAAGCGCCTCCTCGGCGCTCGCCGCCCTTAAATTCCCGGCCTTCTCGGGATTGATGCCGTCGCGGTAGCCGGCCGTCCTGCGGCTGATCTCCCGGAACTGCTCTTTCCGGTGCGACCGTTCGATCTTCCGGCTCCCGTCGTTCACCTGGGCAAGCAGCGTCGCGGTTTCCACGCCCGTCTCCGCTGCGACCTTGCCGGCGTAGATCTCCCGCTCCACGCGGTTTTCCAGCGCGGCCAAAACCTGCACCGCGCTGCGCAGGTAGGCCACGCGGCCCTCCGCCGTCTGCAGGTTGCAGCCGGCCTTCGCCTTTTGCAGGCTGTACTCCACGTCGTTGCCGCAGGCGTCCAGCATTTG
>DHAI01000106.1:40347-46334 GCA_002397355.1 Ruminococcaceae bacterium UBA4958
ACCTGCAGGCCCGCCGCGCGCAGAAGCGGGATCGCGCGCACGGTGGCCTTCTGCCCCGGCCCGTCGGAGTCGTACGAAACGACGACTTCCTTCGCGTAATGCGACATCAGGCGCGCCTGCGCGGGGGTCAGGGCCGTGCCGAGCGTCGCCACGGCGGAGGAAAAGCCGGCCTGGTGCATCGAGATCACGTCCATATAGCCCTCGCAGAGGATCAGGCGGCCCCGGTTTCCGTTCTTCGCGAAATTCAGCGCGAAAAGCATGTCCCCTTTGCTGAAAACAGGCGTATCCGACGTGTTGAGGTACTTCGGCTTGTCGTCGCCGAGCGTTCTGCCGCCGAACGCGACCACATTGCCGCGCAGGTCGATGATCGGGAACATCACGCGGCTGTAAAAGCGGTCCACCGCCCTGCCGCTGCGGCTTTTGAACGCGACGTTGGCAAGGACCATTTCCTGTTGGGTAAACCCCTTCCGCTCGAGGTAATCCACCAGCTCGAAGCGGCCGGCGGGCGAATACCCCAGGCCGAAATGACGGATGGTGGCGGGCTGCAGGGCGCGGCGGGTAAAATACTCCCGCCCCGCGCGACCCTCGTCGGAATTCAGAACGGCATAGAAGAAACGGGCCGTTTCCCGGTTCAGGGCCAGCACGCGCGTGCGCAGCCTGGCCATGCCGTCGTCCACACGGTTTTCCGGCACCGTGAGGCCCGCGCGCTGCGCGAGAAAACGGATCGCCTCCATATAATCCAGATTCTCGATCTTGCGCACGAAGGTGATCACGTCGCCCCCGGCGCCGCAGCCGAAGCAGTAAAACGAGCCGTTGTCCGGGTAGATGTTGAAGGACGGCGTTTTTTCACTGTGGAACGGACAGAGACCGACGAGGTTCTTGCCGCTGCGCTTGAGATTGACATATTGCGCGGCGATCTCCGCCAGGTCGCTGCGGGCTTTCAACTCCTGCAGAAAAGAATCGGGCAGCGGCATGGGAAACACCTCCTTCGGCCACGGGCCAGGTAATTTTTTCTTACAGCTTCCACGCCTTTGGGACAAAAATCGTCTCGAAAAGCTGGACGGCGTAATGATCGGTCATGCCGGCAATATCGTCGCAGGCGGCGCGCTCCGCGCCTTCCTCTTCCGCAACGGCGCGCAGGTCCGGCGGAAGGTGGTCCGGCTTCAGCAGATATTCGTAAAGCGCGCCGATCAGCGCCGGCACCTTCGTCTCCTCCGATTTTGCGTAGGGGTTGCAGTAAACGCGCTCGTCCATAAAGGACGCGAGCCTGTCGAAGGCTTCCTTCACATCGGAAGCCATGCCGAGACTCACGTCGCTGCTGTTTTCCACGACGGAACGGACCAGCGTGTCGATGCGCTTTGATTTACTGTGGCCGAGCACGTCGGCGATCACGGCGGGGATGTCCTTCTCCTCCAGAATTCCGGCGCGCTCGGCGTCGTCGATGTCGTGGTTGAGGTAGGCGATCCGGTCCGCAAGGCGAACGATGCGCCCTTCCGCCGTGCAGGCCTCCTGTCCCTGCGTGTGGTGCAGGATTCCGTCCCTCACCTCATAGGTCAGGTTCAGGCCCCGCCCGCCCATTTCCAACTTTTCCACAACGCGGGCGCTCTGCTCGTAGTGGCGGAATCCGCCGGGCACAAGCTTGTCCAGCGCGCGCTCGCCGGCATGCCCGAACGGAGTGTGCCCGAGATCGTGGCCGAGCGACACGGCTTCCGTCAGGTCCTCATTTAAAAGGAGGGCGCGCGCGATGGTGCGGGCGATCTGGGCGACCTCGAGCGTATGCGTCAGGCGGGTGCGGTAATGGTCGCCTTCCGGCGCGAGAAAAACCTGCGTCTTGTGCTTGAGGCGCCGGAACGATTTACAGTGGATGATCCGGTCGCGGTCGCGCTGAAAGGGCGTGCGCAGTCCGCACTCTTCCTCAGGCCGTTCGCGGCCCCGCGTGTTCCTGGAAAGGGCTGCGCCGGGCGCGAGGATTTTCGCTTCCAGTTCTTCCGTCCGTTCTCTTACTGTCACCAAAGGCGGCCTCCTTCCAATTGGTACGATAGAATCGTCTCTATAACAATATACGCGAAAAGGACAGCTTTCTCCTGCTTTCCGGCAAAAAAGTCACGCGATCCTGTAGTATTTTTTTCCCGTCTGCTCCGCGGAGCAGGCGCCGCAGGTCCGGTCGGCCAGCGCGGCCCGAAACGCGTCGAACGACTCGCAGGGAATGTGAAAGCGAAGCTCGACGCGGTCCGCGAACGCGGAAGCGTCGACCGCCCCGCCGTGGGACGCGATGAGCGGGGCCACACGGCCGTACTGGCTGTAGTCGCAGGAAACGGACAATTCGCAGCAGAGCCCCATCACGGCAATACCGGCCGCGTCCAGCGCGGCGGAAGCGCCGTGCGAATACGCGCGCACCAGACCGCCCGTCCCCAGCAGAATGCCGCCGAAGTAGCGGGTAACCACGACGGCCGTGTCCGTGACGCCGGACCTCGCAAGCGCGTCGAGAGCGGGAATCCCCGCCGTCCCCTGCGGTTCGCCGTCGTCGGAAAAGCGCCGGGTCTGCCCGGCGCGCAGCGCATAGGCGTAAACGTTATGGGTAGCGCCGCGGTGCGCGGCGCGGACGCCCCGGATAAAATCGGCGGCCTCCTCCTCGGTCCGGACGGGGCCCGCCCGGCCGATAAAGCGGGAGCGGCGCTCCGTGAACTCCGCTTCGGCTTCCCGCAGGACGGTGCGGTATCGTTCCATATCAGGCCCTCCGCAAAAAACAGGCGGCGCTTACAGAAGCGCCGCCTTGTGCTGACGAGAAAAACATATCACTTGCCCAGACCGTAACGCTTTTTAAACATATCGACACGGCCGCTCGTATCGACCAGCTTCTGCTTGCCCGTAAAGAACGGGTGGCATTTCGAGCAGATCTCGACATGGATGTCTTTCTTGGTAGACCTTGTATGAATCACGTTGCCGCACGCGCAGGTGATGGTCGTTTCCTGATATTTCGGGTGGATCTTCTCCTTCATGGCAGTCACCTCTTTCACCGAACTTCATCCATAACAAATCGAATTATAACATAGATCGCCGCGGATTGCAAGGAAATTTTCCGGGCGGAAACGGCTTCAAATCACTTTTTTCGTCTTCCATTTCCCGCTGCGGAACCGGAGGATGAAAATGACCGAGCGCACGAGCCAGTCGATATACATGGCGCACCAGACCCCCAGCACCTGCATCCCGAGGCCGAGCAGGATAAAGCTGAACCCGATGCGGAAAACCCACATGGAAAGGGTGGATGCGATCATGGTGAACCGCACGTCGCCCGCGGCCCGCAACGCATTCGTCAGCGTGAACGCCGGAAACGCGAGCGGGGCGTCCGCCACGGAAAACGTCCGGGTGAGAAGGATCGCGGTCGAAGCGGCCGCGGGCGACAGACGGTAGATGCCGATGATCGGTCCCGCAAACACGAACAGCAGCGCGCACACCGCGCCCACGGTGGCGTACGTAACCGCCATCAGGCGTTTCGTAAAGTGCACGGCCGCGTCGCAGTCGCCCGCCCCGACGCACTGCCCGACGATGGTGATCAGGGCGAGGCCGATGGCGTTCGCCGGGATATTGGCGATATTGGTCACGGTTCCGGCAACGGCGTTGGCAGCGATGGCGGAAGTCCCCAGCGCGGTGACCTGCCTCTGCACGATGAGCTTCCCGATCTGGAACATGCTGCTTTCCAGCCCGTTCGGCACGCCGATGTGAAGGATGCGGCCGATCATGGGAAAGTCCGGGACATAATGCAACGGCCGTTCGATCCGGATCAGGTTGCCGGCGCGGCAGATGAGGACGCCCATCACCGCCGCCGCGACGACGCGGGCATAAAGGGTGGCGATGCCGGAGCCCTTGGCTCCCCAGCCCCAGTTGTAGACGAACAGCACATTCAGGCCGATATTGACGACATTGTCCATCAGCGACACGAACATGGAGATGCGGCTGTTTCCCATCGCCCGAAAAAGCGCGGCCCCCGCGCTGTAAATCGCAAGGAACGGATAGGAAATCGCCGTATAGCGGAAATACTCCACCGCGTTCCCCATCACGTCGGCCGAAAGGTCGCCGTAAACGATGTGCAGGATCTGCCTGAGAAAACAAAGGCAGAGCGCCATCAGCAGCAGGGCGATGATCGCGGTGACATACATAAGCTGCTTGGCCGAATCGCACGCGCCCTGCCGGTTGCCGCTGCCGATATACTGTGCCGCCACCACTGCGCCGCCCGTGGCCATGGCCGTGAAAATCTGGATCAGCAGGACGTTGATCGCGTCCACGACGGAAACGCCGGAAACGGCGGCTTCTCCGGCGCCCGCAACCATGATGGTGTCGGAAAGGCCGATGGTGATGGCAAGGAGCTGCTCCACCAAAAGAGGAAAGATCAAAAGGACAAGCTGCTTCCGGGTAAATATCGGGTCTTCAGGCTCTTTTTCCGACTGCGTAACGGCATCGCTCTTCCTTACAATAAAATAAGCGGCATATCGCGCCATGCCGCCGCCGGGTTCCGCTCAGGAATCGCTCCGATCGGAAAGATAAGCCGCGTATTCCTCAAGGCACATGGCGTAAGCGCGCATCTGCACGGCATGCGCGCTCCCCACATACCGGAAATGCGCTGGATTCGGCTCAACTTCGGTAACGGATTCCTTCCCGTCCGGATAGCGCAGGATAAAGCCGTAATTCACACAGTTGCTCACCAGCCACCGGTACTGCCCCGTCTGGGCGAAGCTCTGCCCCGCCTTCTCCCCTGCGGCGGCGAATTCGACCGCAAGGCCCGTCTGGTTCTCGTTGTATCCCCCGCGGCCGACGGTGGACTGGGCCTTGTTCTCCGCAAACACCCTCGACATTTTCTGCTCCGTCGTCAGGCGCTTGACTTCGGCCTGATAAAGCGTTTCCTGCGACTTCTCGTCCACATATCCGCTTCTCAGCTTCAGCGGATACCCCGCCGAAGCGGCGTCTCCCATCATTTTTTTCAGCGCCGGGAGGATGCGGGAGTCCACCTGCACGCCCCCGTATCCGGTCAGCGACGGGCGGTAGTTCTCCGGGACGCGTCGGGAAGAATTGACGAGAAGAAGATCCCGGTCGTCGCCTGTCTGCGCCGAAGCCTCCCCGGGACCGGCGGACGCCGCCGACACCTTTGCCACCGCTTCCTGGACCGCTTTCCGGTTGGCGTCCCACTGCCGCCACACCAGAAAGGCCCCGGCCCCGACCGAGGCGCAGAGGAAAACCGCCACCACGGTCAAGACGATGCGCAGCTTGTGGACTTCCTTTTCCTTCCTCCACTGCACCCGGCCTTTTATGACCTTTTCTCCCCTCTTCTTCACCGCCGTCCGCGCCTCCCTGCCGGATTTCCGGATTCCTTGTATTTTATTGTATAACGGATCCCATCCGATTGCAATATACGGTTTTTTCCGGTTTCGGCGGAGGCATTGCGGAATCAAGATTGAATTGGCAGACCTTTTCGAGTATGATAATAATAGGGGAAGTTTTATTCTCCCGACTCGACCGCTGAAAACCGGATAACGACAAATATCAGAAACGAGGTTGTCGCTTATGAGAAAGACGAAGATCATCTGCACGCTCGGCCCGTCCACGGACGACGAGAGCGTGCTCCGGCAGATGATACTGCATGGAATGGACGTGGCGCGCCTGAACTTTTCCCACGGAACACACGAAGAGCAGAAGCGACGCGCCGATATGGTAAAAAAACTCCGCGCCGAGCTCGACCTGCCGGTCGCGCTGCTGCTTGACACAAAGGGGCCGGAAATCCGCACGGGGAACTTTGAAAAGCCGGTCACGCTGCGGCCGGGCGGCGAATTCACGCTGACGACGCGCGACATCCCCGGAACCGACAAAATCTGTTCCGTTTCCTTCGGCCGGCTGCCTTCCGAGGTCGCGCGAGGCTCCCAGATCCTGATCGACGACGGGCTCATTGAGCTGAAGGTGCTTTCCTCCTCCGGTGCCGAAATCCGCTGCGCCGTAAT
>DHAI01000106.1:46503-46771 GCA_002397355.1 Ruminococcaceae bacterium UBA4958
CCGACATCGCGTTCGCGGTGCGCGAGGACTTCGACTTCATCGCCGCGTCCTTCACACGCAGCCAGCAGGACATCATCGACCTGCGCGGCGAGCTGGAAAAGCTGGACTGCCACAAGATCCGCGTCATCGCGAAAATCGAGAGCTCCGACGGCGTTTCCAATATCGACGACATTATCCGGGTCTCGGACGGCGTGATGGTCGCGCGCGGCGACCTCGGCGTGGAAATCCCGCTCGAGGAGATCCCCAGCATCCAGAAAAAGATCATTTT
>DHAI01000106.1:47013-47137 GCA_002397355.1 Ruminococcaceae bacterium UBA4958
CGGCCCACGCGCGCCGAGGCGACGGACGTGGCCAACGCCATTTACGACGGCACCAGCGCGATCATGCTCTCCGGCGAAACGGCGGCGGGCGCATACCCCGTGCTCGCCGTAAAAACCATGGCGA
>DHAI01000106.1:47147-47430 GCA_002397355.1 Ruminococcaceae bacterium UBA4958
ATCTCGCACGCCACCTGCACCACGGCGCACGACCTCGGCGCAAAGGCGATCCTCACCGTGTCGAAATCCGGCCGCACGGCGCGCATGATCTCCCGCTTCCGCCCAAGCTGCCCGATCATCTGCGGCACAACGGACGAAACCGTCCGCAGGCAGATGAACCTCTCCTGGGGCGTGACTCCCGTGATGGTCGAAGAACAGCGCGACACGGACAAACTGTTCGACAACGTGGTGGACGCGGCCAAAAAAACCGGCCTGGTAAAGGACGGCGACCTGGTCGTCATCA
>DHAI01000073.1 GCA_002397355.1 Ruminococcaceae bacterium UBA4958
GGCAGGCCGGGAATCAGGCAGCAGATTCCGCGAACGATCAGGCGGATTTTCACGCCGGCGCGGCTTGCCTCATATAACAGGCCGATGATTTCCTCGTCGACGAGAGCATTGACTTTCACTGTAATTCCGCTGGGGAGGCCCTGCCTGGCATTCTCCGTCTCGCAGCGGATCCGGTATTCAAAGAAGCTGCGCATCCCGTGCGGCGCAACGATAAACTTGTTGTATTCCGGCGGGCGGCTGTACCCGGTCAGTACGTTAAAGAGGTTGCTCGCGTCCATGCCGAACGGTTCTTTGCAGGTGAAAAGGCCCAGGTCGGTGTAGATCTTTGCGGTGGAGTCGTTGTAATTGCCGGTGCCCATGTGCAGGTATCGGCGGATGCCGTCCTCCTCCCGCCGAACGACGAGCGCGATCTTGCAGTGCGTCTTCAGGCCGACTAGGCCGTAGATGACGTGGCAGCCTGCGCTTTCCAGTTTTTTCGCCCAGATGATGTTGTTTTCCTCGTCGAAGCGGGCCTTCAGTTCCACCAGGACGGTAACCTGCTTTCCGTTTTCCGCCGCCCGCATCAGCGCAGTCACGATGGAGGAATGCCCGCTCACGCGGTACAGCGTCTGCTTGATGGCAAGCACGTCGGCGTCTTCGGCTGCGGCCCGGATGAAGTCCACCACGATGTCGAAGCTGTCGTAGGGGTGGTGTACCAGGCAGTCTTTTTTGCGGATTGCCGCAAAAATATCGTCTTCCCCCCAAAAGTCCTCGGGCGGGTAGACCGGTGCGATCGGCAGGAAGCACAGCCTTTCATAGCCCGGCAGATTTGCAAATTTTGAAAAAAAAGTGAGATCCAGCGGCCCGGGCAGCGAATAGATGCTGTTCTCTTTCAGTTCCAGCATATCCAGCAGGAATTTGCGAAGGGCATTGTCGCAGTGCTGCAGCAGCTCAAGGCGGACGGGGTTTCCGCGTTTGCGCTTCTTGATGGACTTTTCAATCTCGATCATCAGGTCGTCGGATTCCTCGTCGATATCGAGATCGCTGTCTCGTGTGATACGGAAAGGACAGACGGCGAGGATCTTTTTTTCCTCGAAAAGCCGTTCCATGCAGTGCATGATGACATTTTCCAGCAGGACAAAGCAGTTCCCGCTTTTTCCCGGGACTTTCAGGAAGCGGGAGAGAATCGACGGCACCTGCACGATGGCAAAGCAGTCTTCCCCGTCTTTGCTCCCGTCCAGACGCACGGCGATGTTCAGGCTTTTGTTGGCAAGAATCGGGAAAGGACGGCTGCGGTCGACCGCGAGCGGCGTCAGAACCGGGAAAAGGACCTTGCTGAAATATTCCGAAATATAGTCCAGCTGTTCTTCGTCCATCGCCTCCGGCTTGAGAAAAGAGACGCCGCACCTTTCCAGAGCGGGCAGAATGGACCGGTGCAGGCAGGAATACTGCCTCTGCATGAATGTGTGGATCCTTTCCGAGAGGTCGGTGTACACTTCCGTCGGCGTCATACCGCTTGGATCGGGAGCGCTGTATTTTTCCGCAATCTGGTCCATTACGCCTGCGACGCGCACCATGAAAAATTCATCCAGGTTGCTGGCGGTGATGGCAAGGAAGCGGACGCGCTCCATCACGGGGTTCCCTTTTTCAAAAGCTTCTTCCAGCACCCGCGCGTTGAAATCCATCCAGCTCAGCTCGCGGTTATAATAGGGAATACGGTCGGGGCTTTCGGCCGCAACTTTTTTTTCTGCCATTGCAAAGCCTCTTTTGCGTACGGCATGCTCAGATCAGGTCCTGTTTGATCTTCAGCACGGGGTAGAGGCCGAACACCTCCTTAAAGTAAGTTGAGGACTGCTCGAACGCCCATTTTTCTAAAAAAATATTTTCGTTTGACTTTGCGGAGACGAGCATCTGGTCGTCTTTCAGTTTTACGGTTACGTCCTTGATCTTCTGCCTCCGCGATTTGTCCAGCGAATTCGCAAGGCGGAAAATCGCCACCAGCTTGGCGATGATCGTGCGGTCGGCCTCTGGCATGGCGATGTATTCCACGCTGCGGAAGTCCGGGACGGAATACTCGTTGTAGCGCGCCACATAAGCGGCGAGTAGGGTATCCTGCTTCGTTATGCCGTAGATGTCCGTATGGCGGATAATATCGAAGCTCGCCCCGAGGTGTTCCTTGACCGCAACGTAGTGGCCGCTCTCGTGCAGGATGGCTGCAAGCTCCAAAACAAGGCGCTGGCTGTTTCCCATCCCGTGCAGGTGTTTGATGCGGTCGAAAATCGTGCAGGCGATCTCCCGCACGGCATCGGTATGCGCCCGGTCGCAGTGATAGTTTTCCGCAATGTGCCGGGCGCAGGAAATCGCGTTCGCATGCACGTAATCCTCGTATTCTTTGCGGCGTTTCGGGACCAGGATTTGGTGCATGAGCGCGTCCCAGAGATTGATCTGGGGCGAAAGGATCTGCTGCGCGGCGGTTTTGCCGACGATCTGCATGTGTATGGCGAGCGCGGAATAAAGGATTTCCGCCACGTCTTCGGAAAGATTGTAGCGCTGGGAGATTTTGTCAGGCCGCAGCGAGCGGATGGATTGAAAAAGTTTGGTGACCTCTTTTACGGATATGCGGCAGAAGCCGTTGTCCTGCTCGGCTCCGCAGAGCCGCGTGATGAGCTTCATGTCGTTTCCGATCAAAATAATGTTGTGGATATCAAATTGCGTCAGGTTTTGGTAGCCGAGGATCGTCCCGAGGTACTCCTCCACGACGGAACCGAAATCCTCCGTCTGGTTCTGAATGGTGTAAAGCATGTCGTGCAGCTTCAGCGCGCCGATGGGCACATTCTGGGAATAAATCATTGTGCTTCCGTCGTAAACGGCCGCGCCGATTGTGCCGGTGCCGATAAACGCGAAGAGTGAGCATCCGGGCTCGAGCGCGCCGGCGTCTTTCAGGGAGGAGAGAATTTCAAAATTCACATATGTTTTTTCCTGGTCGGCCTCCAGCACTTCCACATTCAGCTTGTTTTGAACTTTGAGCTGGTCCAGCACGAAGGCGCGGTTTTCCGCTTCCCGCAGCGCCGTAGTGGCCACGGCGTAGTACTTGGTGACTTCATATTCTTTCATCAGCGCGGAAAAGCCCTTCAGCGCCTTGCTCATCTCGCGGAAACATTCGTAGCTGACCTTCTTTTCCGTAAAGACCTCATGCCCGAGCGATAGGGGATATGTGATCCGGTCCAGCTTGTGGATCCGGCCTTTTTGCAGCTGAGCGATATACAGCAGCAGATCGCTGGAACCAATGTCGATCACCGCCGCTGTTTTCGGGTATTTTTTATTCATTGCGGCACCGCCCATTTCTGATTTTTGCATTGCCTGCCTTGCATGATACAGCACGGAAGCCCCGCTACCGATTCGCGGCGGAAAGGGCCGCGCTTTGACTGATTTTATTATATCAAATCCAAAGACGCCTCACAAGAATATTCGGCGTTTTTCCGTTCTTTGATACTGCCTGCAAATAAAAAGAGCAAAACGCCTTTTTCGACGTCTTGCTCTTCATCTTCGGATTTGCTTTCCCCGTCAAACGGCACGCGTCACTTTACCGGACCGCAGGCAGCGGGTGCAGGCGTAAATCCTCTTGGGAGAACCGTTCACGATCGCCTTCACACGCCTCACGTTCACCTTCCAGGTTCTGGCGGAACGGCGGTGGGAATGGGAAACCTGATTGCTGAAGACGACTTCTTTGCCGCAAATATCGCATTTTGCNNCGCAGGCAGCGGGTGCAGGCGTAAATCCTCTTGGGAGAACCGTTCACGATCGCCTTCACACGCCTCACGTTCACCTTCCAGGTTCTGGCGGAACGGCGGTGGGAATGGGAAACCTGATTGCTGAAGACGACTTCTTTGCCGCAAATATCGCATTTTGCCATTTATCTGCACCTCCTTCAAAAAGAGCTGAGTCATCAGGACAATAAGTATATTTTATCAGATCGGCGCGAAGAATGCAAGGCTTTTTTGCCGCGCTGCCCGTCCTTGTAAATTGCAACTTTAAATG
>DHAI01000061.1:0-589 GCA_002397355.1 Ruminococcaceae bacterium UBA4958
ACCAGCAGACCGTCCCGGTATTCAACGGAAACGGAAAGGCCGTCGAATTTCGGCTCCACGATATAAACGACCGAGTCTCCAACGGCCGCGCGGACACGGCGGTCGAACTCCACAAGCTCCTGCTCCGAAAAGGAATCGTGCAGGCTTTCCATCGGCACCGTATGCGTCACGGGCGAAAACTTCGCCAGCGCATGGCCGCCGACAGACTGTGTCGGGGAATCCGGCGTGACGAGCTCCGGAAACTCGGCTTCCAGGTTTTCCAGCCGGCGGTAAAGCGCGTCGTACGCCGCGTCGTCAATTTCAGGCGCATCCTCGTCGTAGTATTTTTTGTTGTGATACCGGATCTGCGCCGCCAGATCAGCCGCCTGTTTTTTCGCTTCCTCGAAATTCATTTTCCGAACAGCCTCTCCTGTTATTTCTGCTGTGCCACGACGGCCGGAACCGTTCCGACGATCACCGTTTCGGCGACAAGCACATTGGTTTTTACGTCCGCAGTCGCCCGCATGCCGGGCAAAAAGGTGTAAACGCTCGCCGATATGTCAAGCATCATGCGGTGCCGCGTCTGATTGTAGCCGGCAGACTCAAACGA
>DHAI01000061.1:812-10351 GCA_002397355.1 Ruminococcaceae bacterium UBA4958
CCGCCCAGCAGCGTCCCGAGCGGGATGACTTCCTCGCACGCCATCCCTCCGTTCAGGCTCTCCTGCACAACCGTGACAAGTTTGGCTTTCAGTCGGTTCACCTTCGCGGCGTCGGTCGTGATGGAAAGGACGTTCCCGTCCGAACCGCGGTTCACGAGGATCAGGTCCCGGCTTGACTCCGGATCGGTCTCGATCTCTTTCAGGACGGCTTCGTTGATCACGTTTACCGCCTTTATCTTTGCCTCATTTACGGCTACTGATTCCATCACCGGCCTAACCTGCTTTGTAAAAATCAGAACGACGGCAACGATCAGGGCGGCAGCCAGAAGGACTGCGCCCGGATTCAGGCCGCGGGAACGCCGCCTCATTCGCATTTATGTACCCCTCCCGAAACGGATTACCCCATTCTACGCCGGAGGGATTGTTCCCGTGCGGACTATTTTAAAAGGAACGGATGTTTCGCCTTTTTTATGGGGAGCGGGCCGCGTCATCTTCCGCGCCCCAATTTTCATGACAAAAAAGGCACAAAGAAACCAGAGGAATCTTTGTGCCCTTGCCATAGTCTGAAATCAGTTGTTCTCGGAATCCTCGGATTCCTTTGCGCTCTTCTCCTCTTCCAAAAGCGCGCGGATGGAAAGGCTCACGCGGTGGCGGTCGAAATCGATATCCGTGATCTTGACTTTCACCACTTCGCCGATTTGAAGCACATCCTGCGGCTTGTCGATCCTGTGGTCCGCGATCTGGGAGATGTGGATCAGACCGTCGATGCCCGGGATTACCTGCGCGAACGCGCCGAATGTCGTCATGCCGACGATCTTGACATCCACGACGCTCCCGACCGGGTACTTTGCCTTCAGGATCTCCCACGGATTGTCTTCAGGCTTCTTATAGCCGAGGGAAATCTTCCCCTTTTCACGGTCGAGCGCCTTGATGTAAACGGTGACGGTGTCGCCGACGTTGACCACTTCGGACGGATGCTTGATCCTCGTCCAGGAAAGCTCCGAAATGTGGATCATGCCGTCGATGCCGCCGAGATCGACGAACGCGCCGTAGGAAGTGAGGGATTTGACAACGCCGGTGTAAACCTTGCCGACCTCCGCCGTCTCCCAGAATTTTTCCTCCTGCTTCTTGCGCTCATCCCTCAGCACGGAGCGGATGGAGCCGACCGCGCGCCTGCGGTTGCGGTTGACCTCGATGATGCGGAATTTCACGGGTTTCTTCAGCAGCGCGTCCAGCGGATCGCTCCGGGAAGCGGTGGCCTGAGAGGCAGGGATGAATATCCTCACGCCCTCGGTCACGGCGATCAGGCCGCCCTTAATGACCTCTGTGACAACGCCGTCGAGGATTTCCTGGCTTTCCTCCGCCGCGGCGACCTTTTCCCAGCCTTTCGCGGCGTCAAGACGCTTTTTGGAAAGCATGATGGTGCCTTCCTGGTCGTTTGTGCGCATAATCAGCAGGTCCATCTTGTCGCCGACCTTGACGACGTCTTCTGGCTTGACATTCGGGTCTGCGGAAAGCTCCGAGGCGGGAACATATCCGGCTTGTTTTCTTCCCACATCCACAAGGACTTCCGTCGGTGTTACGCCGACGACAACGCCGTGTACCTTCTCATCTGTATTTAAACTCTTAAGGGATTCTTCGAGCATCTCCTCAAAGCTTCCCTCTGCGGGGTTCTCCTTCGCAGTTTTCGCAGCCGCCGTATCCGTAACCTTGGCTGCCCCTTCGTTCACTTCTGACATGGTAACAAGTACCTCCTTTATAATGCTTGCCGGCGTGGAAGCACCAGCAGTAATGCCGATGGAATGAAATTTACGCAACTGCGCAAGCGGAAGCTCGTCCGCAGTTTCCACAAGATATGTAACGCAGTGCTCCCGGCAGGCGTTAAAAAGCTTAGCCGTATTGGAACTTTGCCGGCCGCCAATCACGACCACGGCATCACATTGCTGCGACAAACCAAGCGCCTCAAATTGGCGCTTTGCGGTCGCATTACATATTGTATCAAAAACCAAAGCATTTGTATATACTTTTCGAAGGATTTCCAAACAATTTTGCCACTCCTCGACACTGAACGTCGTTTGGGAAACCGCACAGACCGGCGCGTCCTTCAGCCCCGCTTCTTCCGCCGTCAGGCGTTGCAGCCCGCCGGCGTCCCGGAAAACATGGAACGGCCCGCCGCAGTAACCGACGATCCCCCGCACCTCCGGATGGTTCTCGTCGCCGGCGATGAGGACCGTGCGGCCCTTTGCCGACTCGCGTTCGACGATCGCGTGGATTTTCGCGACGAAAGGACAGGTCGCGTCCCGGAAATCCAGGCCGCGCGCCGCAATTTCGTCCAGCGTGGCGCGCGCCACACCGTGCGAGCGGATCACCAGCGTGGCGTCGGGCGGGGCACCGGCGGGGGAATCCGCCACCGTGACGCCGCGCGCCGCAAGCGACGCGAGCGTCTGCGGATTGTGGATAATCGGCCCGAGCGTGCAGACCTTCCGGCCTTCCTTCAGGAGTTCTTCCACCATGCTGACGGCGCGGTCTACGCCGAAGCAGAAACCGGCGGAAGGAGCGACGGTGATTTTCAAGGCTTTGCCTCCAGCAGTCGATTGATGTGATCCGCTATGACCTCCGACGCCCTGCGGATGCAGGCGGACGACGTGCCGCGTGGAAAAAGCGCCCGACGCGTCAGCGGAGCGCCGAAGCGGATCTCCATGGGATGGAACGGAACGACCGGGCCCCTGCAGCGGATGGCCGCCGGCAGGACAGGCACGCCGGCCAGAGCGGCGACAAGCGCCGCGCCCGGTTTCGGGCGGACGGGCGAATCGTCCCAAACGATCCTGCCCTGCGGGAAGATCCCGACGATTCCTCCCCGTCTGAGAATCTCCACTGCAGCGTGCAGCGATTTCCGGTCGCCGGTATCCCGGTGCACCGGAAAGGCGCCCAACGCGCGCAGGAACCAGCGCGCTGCGAACCCATGGTCGGTGAAAAGCTCGGACTTCGCCATATAGCGGATCTGCCGCCGGAACGGGACCGTGAGCAGATACGGGTCGAAGAGGGACCTGTGGTTGCAGCAGACGACGAACCCGCCTTTTTTCGGAATGTTCCCCACGTCCCGATACCGCACCCAGAACACGAGCCGTGCAAGCGGCTCGGAAAGGCGCAGCAGGATAAGATAAAGCCAACCGCAGTTTCCGGAAAACTTTTGCAATTCAACGAAACTCCTTCAAACCCGTTTCCCGCAGCTCCCGGATCCGGTCCATCACGAACAGACTCGCGGCCCGCAGCTCGCTGGGCGTTCCCTTTTCGATCCCCAGGGCTTCGGGCGGGATCAGCCTCCCGTATGTAATCACGACGCGCCGGAAGAGCCCTGAGGGCCCCCCGCCTTTCGCCGTGATGCAGCACGGCAGGATCGGCGCATGGCAGCTTGCCGCGAGCATGGCCGCCCCCGGTTTCGGCCGCAGCAGGTTCCCGTCCCTCGAGCGCGTCCCCTCGATGAAAACGCCGAGGACGTCGCCGTCCTTTAGGTGCCGGCGCGACAGGTTGATGGCGCCCATATCGCCTCTGCCCCGGTGGACGGGAAACGCCCCGAGGCAACGGAGGACCCACGCGACGAAACCGTTTTTGAAAAGCTCTTCCTTCGCCATGAAAAAGATCTGCCTGCGCTGGGAATAGGCGATACGGACGGGATCGGTGTTGCTCATATGGTTGCAGCAGAGAACCACGGCGCCCGTTGCCGGCATATACCCGGCATTCTGGACGCGGATCGGCATCAGAAGACGGAAAAACCACGGCAGATATGTCCTGGCGAAGCGATAAAGGTGCGTGTCCTTCATATTTTCACCCGTTTTTTTGAGAATATTTGTCCGGAAGCCGCTCCCGGATGACGCGGATCAGGAGCGAAACCGACTGCTCCAGCGTATTCCCCGTCGTATCGACAAGAACGGCCCCCTCCGCCCGCCTCAGCGGTGCTACGGCGCGGTGGGTATCGTTATAGTCCCTCTGTTTCAGGTCCTTCAGAACGTCCGCATAATCCGCCCGTTCGCCCCTCGCGCGCATTTCCTCATATCTGCGCCTGGCGCGGTCTTCCGCGGAGGCCGTCAGAAAAATTTTCACCTGGGCGTCCGGCAAAACGACGGTGCCGATGTCGCGCCCGTCCATGACGACGTTGTTCGCGTTCGCAATCTGGCGCTGCAGGCCGAGCAGGAAGCTGCGGACCTGCGGAATCGCCGAAACCCTGGAAGAGGCCATGGAGACCTGCGGAGTGCGGATCCGGCCGGTGACGTCTTCCCCCCCCAAGAACACACGCTGCTCGCCGTTTTCACTGCCGAGGGAAACGGACGCCTTGCGCAGCAGAGGGAGTACCTGCCGCTCCGCGCCCGGGTCCGCGCCGTTCTCCAGCACGAAAAGGCCGATTGCCCGGTACAGCGCGCCGGTGTCCACATAAAGGAAACCGAGCTCCGCCGCCGCCCACCGGGCAATGGTGCTTTTCCCCGCGCCGGCCGGGCCGTCGATGGCCACCGCCGTATATCCGCCCTTATCGTTTTTTGACATTTTGTCATTCTCCCCCGCTTTTGATGGAATTCCCCGCAAGCCGGCCGGTGCAAAACGCGATCTGCAGGTTAAAGCCGCCCGTGTAAGCGTCCACATCGAGGACCTCGCCCGCGAAATACAGACCGCCTATAAGCCTGGACTGCATGGTCTTCGGGTCCACCTCGTCCACCGACACGCCGCCGGACGTCACGATGGCTTCCTCGATCGGGCGGAAGCCTTCGATCGTAAAATCGAAAGCTTTCAGCAGTCTGCCGAACGCAAGGCGCATTCCCCGCGTAACGGCATTGCATTTCGTCTCCGGCGGGATCCCGGAGCGCCGCACCGCCACCGGGATCATTTTCCGCGGCAGAAGCGCGGAAAGCGAATTGGAAAAATCACGGTTGCAGTTCGCGTGCAGATCGCGCTGCAGGCGGGCGTCGAGCTTTTCCGGCGAAAGCGCGGGCTTCAGGTCGACGGAAACGCGGTATCGGCCCGGAGCCATGCGCGGCATGTGGGCGCTCGCGCTCAGGACGAGCGGTCCGGAAAGGCCGAAATGCGTGAACAGCATTTCCCCGAAATCCTCCCATACCGTTTTGCCCGCTTGCCCGTCCAGCACGCGGATGGCGACGTTTTTCAGCGAAAGGCCCATCATGTCGCGGCAGTCCCCCGCGTCGCTTCCAGACGCCGCGAGAGGCACGAGAGAGGGACGCAAAGGCTTTACCGTGTGGCCGGCCTCCCGGGCAAGGCGGTAACCGTCGCCCGTCGATCCCGTCGCGGGATAGGATGCGCCGCCGCAGCACACGGCGACGTTTTCCGCAAGGAGACGGACTCCGCCGCGCAGGGCGACGCCCGCTACCCTCCCGTTTTCCAGCAGAAAGCGCTCCGCCTCGCCGCGCAGGAACGTCACGCCCGCCCGGCGGCAGAAGCGGACCATCGCCTCCGCCACGTCAGCGGCGCGGTCGGAGACCGGAAACACGCGCTTTCCCCGCTCCGTTTTGAGCGGGACGCCAAGCTCCTCGAAAAAGCGCATCGTCCCGGACGGCGGAAACCTTACCGCCGCGCCGTAAAGGAAGCGGCCGTTCGTGGGCGTCGCCTCGATCATCTCGCGCACGCCGCAGTCGTTGGTCACATTGCAGCGGCCTTTCCCGGTAATGCGCAGCTTTCTCCCCAAAACGGCATTCTTCTCCAGCAGGCAGACGGACAGGCCGCGCCGCGCCGCCGTGCCCGCGGCCATCATGCCGGCCGGGCCGCCGCCGACGACAAGAGCGTCAAACCTCACTTTGAAGCTTCCTCCACTTTTTCATAGACTCCGTACTCGTCCCAGATCTTCTCCAGGTCCTGGAAGGTCTGCTTCACCTCGCCGGATTTCTTGATCGTCACCATCACGATCAGCGCGTTGATGAGGCTGAGCGGCGCGCAGAGCGAGTCGACGATGGAGGCGATGTCGCTGCGCGCGAGGAGCAGGTAATTCGCCTTCTCCGCGATGGGGGACATGGTGGTGTCCGTAATGGCGATCACCTTCGCGCCGCGCCGGCGTGCGAACTCCATGGCGTGGGCCACCTTGCGCGAATAGCGCGGGAAGCTGATGCCGATGACGGCATCCTGCCCGCCGACGTGGATCATCTGTTCGAAGATTTCTCCCTCGCTGGTGGACTGCACCAGAAGGACGTTTTCAAACAGCATGTTGAAGTAATTGCTGAGGAACGTGCCGAGCGCAAGCGCGCTTCTGGCGGCGAGGATATAGATTTTGTGCGAGGCGACGATCGCGTCGACCGCGCGGTAAAAATTCTCGTGCGACGTCTCTTCCATCGTGCGGCGGATGACGTCGATGTCCTGGTTGAAGACAAAGTCGAGCACGTCGGAGCTGCCGATGCGGTTGGCCGTGACGTTCATGCGCTGCACCGTGGTCAGTTTGTTGCGGATCATCTCCTGCATCGCCTGCTGGAGCTGCGGGTACCCCGCGTAGCCGATTTCCGTCGCGAAGCGCACCACCGTCGATTCGCTCACGCCGACGGTGGCCCCCAGTTTCGACGCAGTCATAAACGCCACCTTATCGTAGTTTTCCTCGATATATTTGGCAATGCGCTTCTGCCCTTTGGAAAAGTCGTCCATTTTGCCCTGAATCCGTGCTTCGAGTAAATTGTCCATTTTCAAACGCAGCCATTTCTCCGCGCAAATCTGACAAACGCACAGTTCCGCGCGGAAAACTGTGCCGATGCAAAACCGTTCCTTCGGATATATGACCGGATTTTTTCCGGCCATTCAAATTCTTCCGGTTTTATGTTAATGCGGAACCGAAAAAAAATCAAGCGTTTTCGGGGAATGCGCCGGAAAGGTTTTTTCCGGCGGGCCGTATAATCTGCAGCTTCTAGGAAAACCTATGCAACGGATGGTCGGCGTTTGCGTTTGCCGCCGGCTTCGTCCCGCCGGAAAAAGCCTTGCGCTTTTCCCGGCGTTTTTCGTCGTTTCAGGAAAGCTTCATCTGCTCGCCGCGCTCTTCCGGCGACAGCGTGGAGCCCGCCGCGGGAATGGTCTTGCGGTACCGGTCCGGTTTTTTCAGCATGCCGTCCTCGTAGCGGCGGACGGACAGGACGCGCGCATTGCGGCGGAGCGTCATCGCCGCAACGCCCTGCGAACTGCGCGTCGTCTTGCCCGGAACCGCTCCGGAGTGGAGCAGCAGAACTTTTCCCTGCGAGGAAGTCATCAGGAACTCCCCGTCTTCGGCGATCTGAAAGCAGGCTGTAAGCGGGGACTTGTCCGCATAAGCTTTCAGCAGCTTTTTCCGGTTCGTCTTCGTCTCGTAAGAGGAAAGCTCGATTTTGGCCGCTTTCCCGTTTTCAAAAAAGAATATCATGAAGCCTGCGTAATCGGCCGTCGCCGCCATATAGACCGGGCTTTCGCCCTCTTCCATCCCGAGCTTCGCGGGAAGATATTCTCCGAGCACGCTCGCTTTCGTGTCCGCAAAATCGGAAGCTCTCGCCTTGTAGACGTTGCAGCGGTTCGTAAAGAACAACAGTTCGGCGGAATTGGCGCTCTCCACCTGCTGTGCGACGGCGTCGCCTTCCTTGAGCTTCTGCTCGCCGCTCATACGGAGAGACTGCGGGGTGATTTTCTTGAAATAACCGTCTTTTGTGAAAAACAGATTCACGGGGTAGTCGGGTATTTCGTCCTCGGCGTCTTCCTTGCCGGCGCTTTCATAGATAAGCACCGAGCGGCGCGGGCGGCCGTATTTTGCCGCGACGGACTCCAGCTCCGCAAGAATGATCCTCCGGATCTCGGCCTCGCTGCCGAGAATTTTCTGAAGGGAAACGATTTCCCTCTCCATCTTTTCCGTTTCCGCAGTGCGGTTCAGGATATACTCGCGGTTCAGGTGGCGCAGCTTGATCTCCGCCACATATTCGGCCTGCGCCTGGTCGATGCCGAAACCGATCATCAGGTTCGGCACGACCTCCGCCTCCGCCTCCGTTTTCCGCACGATGGCCACGGCCTTGTCGATGTCCAGAAGGATGGCCTGAAGCCCCTTCAAAAGATGCAGCTTCTGCTGCAGGTTCCGCAGGTCGAAAGCCGTGCGGCGGCGGACGCAGGAGATGCGGAACTTCGTCCACTCGTCCAGGATCTCGCGCACGCCCATCACGCGCGGAACCCCGTTCACCAAAATATTGAAGTTGCAGGAAAAGTTGTCCTCGAGCGGCGTCATGCGGAACAGCTTTCGCATCAGGCGGTCCGGATCGGCGCCACGCTTGAGGTCGATGGTGATCTTCAGCCCCGCGAGCCCCGTCTCGTCGCGGATATCGGAGATCTCCCTTACCTTTCCCTGTTTCACGAGCTCCACGGTTTTTTCAATAATGGCCTCGATCGTGGTCGTCGGCGGGATCTGCGTGATGTCGACGCAATTGGCTCCGGCGTCGTAGGAGTACCGGGAACGCACGCAGACGGAACCGCGCCCCGTGCGGTAGATTTTCTCCAGCGCGCGCCGGTCGTAGACGATCTGGCCGCCGCCGGGGAAATCCGGCGCAGTCAGCGTGGAGAGGATATCGTGCTCCGGGTCGCGGATGCAGGCCTCCGCCGTGCGGCAGACCTCCACAAGGTTGAACGGGCAGACGGAGCTTGCCATGCCGGCGGCGATACCCGTATTCGCATTGACCAGGACGGACGGGAAAGTAACCGGGAAAAGCGTGGGTTCCTGCGTGGTGCCGTCGTAGTTGTCCACGAAATCGACCGTGTTTTTCCCGATGTCCCGAAAAAGCTCCTGGCAGATGTCGTCCAGTTTCGCCTCCGTGTAGCGCGAAGCGGCGCAGGCCATGTCCCGTGAATAAAACTTGCCGAAATTCCCCTTGGAATCCACGTAAGGGTAAAGCAGCGCTTCGTAGCCGCGGCTGAGGCGGACCATCGTGTCGTAGATGGCAGCCTCGCCGTGCGGGTTCAGTTTCATCGTCTGGCCCACAATATTGGAGCTTTTCGTCCTTGCGCCGCTCAGCAGCCCCATCTGATACATGGTGTACAGCAGCTTGCGGTGGGACGGCTTGAAGCCGTCGATCTCCGGGATCGCGCGCGAAAGGATCACGCTCACGGCATAAGGCATAAAGTTCGTCTCCAGCGTGCTGGTGATCTGCTGGCGCACGATCTCCCCCGCGCCGCGGATGACGCCGCGGACTTTCGGCTGGGCCGCAGGCTGCCGGCCCGGATGTGTTTTTCTCATGGTGTTTCCTCAGCCCCTAATCTGTTGTTTCTGCGGCTTAGCTCAGGTCCGCAAGCTCCAAATAGCAGTGCCCGTTCTCGGCGATATAATGCTTCCGCCCTTCCAGATTGTCGCCGAGCAGAAGGTCGAACACCTCGCTCGTCCGGGCGGCGTCGTCCGGCATCACCTGGATCAGCCGGCGTGTGGCGGGGTTCATCGTCGTAAAGTTCATCATATCCGGTTCGTTCTCGCCAAGCCCTTTCGAGCGCTGGATGGTGTACTTTTTGCCTTCCAGCTTTTTCAGGAATTCGTCCTTTTCCTTCTCGGTATAGGCAAAATAGGT
>DHAI01000115.1:0-10322 GCA_002397355.1 Ruminococcaceae bacterium UBA4958
CAGGCCGACAATTCCAATTCCGACCTCATGGCAAAGAACATGGTTTCCAAAAAATGCGACATGATCGTCGCAATCGCCACCCCGGCCGCGATGTCCGCTTTCAGCGCGGCCCGAAACGCGGATATTCCCGTGGTGTTCACCGCCGTTTCGGATCCGGTTTCCGCGCAGCTCGTCTCATCGCTGGAAAAGCCGGGAAACAACTGCACCGGCTCGTCGGACGTGCTGCCGCTGGACGCGCAGGTCAAGATGATCCGGGCATTCCTGCCGAAAGCGAAAAAGCTCGGCGTGCTGTACACCACCAGCGAGCCGAACTCCGTCTCGCAGCTGAAAACGCTCAAGGAAGTCGCGCCGAAATACGACTTCGAGGTCGTCGACGTCGGCATCACGAACTCCTCCGAAGTGGCATCGGGCGCGGCGTCGCTCGTCGCGAAGGGCGTGGACTGCGTGAACAATTTCACGGACAACAATGTGGTGAACAGCCTGCCCGTGCTGCTGCAGGAAACCGGCAAGGCGAAGATTCCGGTGTTCGGCAGCGAAGTCGAGCAGGTGAAGAACGGCTGCCTCGCTTCCCAGAGCATCGATTACGTCGCGCTCGGAAAAGAAACGGGAAAGATGGCCGCTAAGATCCTGAAAGGCGAGGCAAAAGCTTCCGAAACGCCGGTTTACGTGGTTTCGGAAGGAAAGCCGGTCTATAACAAGTCCGTTCTTGGAGCTTTCGGCCTGACGCTCCCCTCCGACTACGCAGGGGCGGAAGCCGTGGAAGCTTCCAAGTAGCGGCGGCGCGTCATCCCGATTCTACGGAAAGCTGGCCTGCGTTGTATGGATATTTTTCTCGGTCTTGCAAACAACGTTCTGACGGAGGGGCTGATATACGCCGTCATGGCGATCGGCGTATACGTCACCTATTCCGTCCTGAATTTCCCGGACCTCTCGGTGGACGGGACCTTCCCGCTCGGCGCCTGCGTGACCGGCGCGCTGATCCTGAGGGGGGCGAACCCCTTGGCGGCCTGCCTGGTTTCGTTCCTCTGCGGCGCGGCGGCGGGTTGCGCGACGGGGCTGCTGCATGTGCGGTTGCATATCACGGACCTGCTTTCGGGCATCCTGGTGATGACGGGGCTCTGGAGCGTGAACCTGGCCGTGACCGGCGGCACGGCCGTGCTGGCTTATTTCAAGGATCCGACCATCTTCAACTCCGGTTTCGGCGCGGCGCTGGCTACCGCGGCGGGTGACTGGGGCCCCGCGCTCCTCGCGCTGCTGTGCTGCGCGGCGGTCAAGCTGGCGGTCGACCTGTATCTCCGCACGAAATCCGGCCTCCTGCTCCGCGCGGCGGGCGACAATCCGCAGTACGTCGTATCCCTCGGGAAAAACCCGGGGAATATGAAGATTCTCGGCCTGATGATCGGCAACGGTTGCACGGCGCTCGCCGGCTCCGTCCTGAGCCAGCAGTCCGGCTCCGCAAACATCTACAGCGGCACTGGCATGGTCGTGATGGCCCTGGCTTCCGTCATTATCGGCACGAGCCTTTTCGGCCGTCTGAAAGCCCTGCGCGCCACGTCCGCAGTCGTGCTCGGCACGATCGTCTACAAAGCGTGCCTGGTGGCCGCCATGCAGCTCGGCCTGCCGACGAACTACCTGAAGCTGCTGATGGCCGTTCTGTTTACCGTCGCGCTGGTGCTCCGCCAGGCGGCGCCTTCCGGAAGGGGGAAAAAACATGTCGACCCGACCAAAATCTGACGCTTCTTCGGAGTATCTGGTGCGCATGCGCCACATCTGCAAGACCTTCAACCCCGGAACAGTGAGCGAGGTGCCGCTTTTCCGCGACTTCAACCTCACCCTGCGCAGGGGCTCCTTTGCCGCCGTTGTCGGGAGCAACGGCTCCGGGAAGACGACGATCCTAAACATCCTCTGCGGGAGCGTGACGCCGGATTCCGGCGAAGCGGCCGTCGCCGGGCAGGAAATCGTCGGCATGCCGGAATACCGGATCTCGAGGTTCGTCGGCCGCGTCTTTCAGGACCCGGCGGCGGGCACATGCCCGGCTCTGACCGTGCTGGAAAACCTCTCGCTGGCCGACAATAAGGGAAAGCGCTTCGGCCTTTCCGGCGGCGTTTCCCGGAAGCGCACGGACTTCTACCGCTCGCAGCTCGAACTGCTGAAGCTCGGGCTGGAAGACAAGCTGGATCTCCCCGTGGCCAGCCTTTCCGGCGGGCAGCGGCAGGCTCTCGCACTGCTGATCTGCGTGATGACGCCCATCAAGCTGCTGATCCTGGACGAACACACGGCCGCCCTCGACCCGAAATCCAGCGAAACCGTCATGGAGCTGACCGACCGCATCGTGCGCGAAAAGCGCCTGACCGTGCTGATGGTGACGCACAACCTGAAATACGCCGTCGGCTACGGAGATCGCCTCCTGATGATGCACCGCGGGCGCATCGTGCTGGACGCCGAAGGGGAAGCAAAGCGCGCGCTCGGCATCCGCAGCCTGACGGAGAAATTCGACGAGATCAGCCTGGAGGCCGGCAATTCCGTCTGACCGGCGCGGAACAGACAAAAGGCAGGAGGCCCGCCGATTTTCCCGGCGGGCCTCCTGCCCGATTCTTTCAACTTAATCCAGAACCCAGTTCTCAATCGCCTGCGCGACGCCGTCCTCTTCGTTCGACGCCGTAACGCGGTCCGCAGCCGCGAGCGCCTCCCCGCTCGCGTTCCGCATGGCGACGCCGAGGCCTGCGAAGCGCAGCATGGCGACATCGTTGCCGCTGTCCCCGACTGCCATGACCTCTTCCGGAGCAATGCCCAGCTTCTCGCAGAGGCGCCGCAGGGCCTCCCCTTTGCTGCACGAAGCCGCATTGACTTCCAGGTTCGTATCAAACGAGGAGCAGACGGAATAATCCGGCATTTCCCCCACCTTTTTGGCAAGGCGGTCCCGCTCTTCCACCGGGAGATACGGCATGTTGATTTTTTCGATGCAGAACCGACGGGCCCGGATGAAGCCCGGCAGGTCGTCCACAAAGGTCTGCGTTTTCAGGGTAAGACTCGTGAGCCATGCCGGCGGATTCATGCGGAGCATCCCGGCGAGCGTTTCTCTGTCGGAATAGGTGTCGAACATCGCATAGGCTTCCACAAGGTAGCCGGTCGGGCAGAGAAGCGCGAGGATACGGTCCGTCTGTTCCCGCGTCATCAGGTTCGTGTAAAAGGGGGAGCGGTCCTTCAGATCCACCACGGCCGCCCCGTTCGAGGTGACGCACCAGCGCACGCCGGGCAGGGAAAGCACCCGCTGCGGAAATGTCTTGAGCACACGGCCGCTCGCCGGGACGACGGCGCAGCCCCGGCGCGACGCCTCGCGCACGGCCGCTTCCGTCCGGGGGGAAACGGTCTTGTCTTCGCGCAGCGCGGTGCCGTCGAGATCAAATGCCACAAGGCGGATTTTCATGCGTTCGCTCCCGCTTTCGTTTTGATTTTTTCCGCAAACGCGGCGATCCGCTCATCGGAGATGGTCACGAAATCGCTCTTGCCGTCCGGCGCGGGGATCCCGTTCGCCCTCGCATAGGATTTCACGATAAAGCGGTCGACCGCGCGTTCCAGCGCGTTCAGCTTGGTAAAATAAAACGCGCCGCCGAACGAGCTGCAGGCAAACGCGCACGCGGCAAGCTCTTTCGGCAGGTTCTGCTTCAGATAGCCGCGCACCGTCTCCTCGTTTTGGGAGAGACAGGCAAAGAACACGGCAAACGGCTTGCGCGACAGCGCGCCGCCGTTCTGCCGGCAATACGTCTTCATCGTTTTCGGAATCGCGCCGCCGTAGACAGGCGCACCGACGACCACGCAGTCATAGCGAGAAACGTCGCCGAAAAAGCGTTTCAGTTCCCAGACCTCCGTGTCGCCCCCGAGCGCCGCGGCAAGCCTGGCCGCGCAGGCGGCCGTGGCGCCGTGCGTCGTCTCATACAGGATCAGCGTTTTGATAAGAATCACCCTTCCGCCCGCGGCACTTCAAAAATTTGGCTGGAATGAACCCGGCAAAGCTGCACATCCTACCGGTGGCAGAGAAATCCGGATTCCGTTTCCGGATCTCCGGAATTCCCTGTTAGGGCGGGCTTGCAGCCCGCCCCGTCTTTTTTCAGCGGAGAACCGAAACGTCGTCCGCGCGGCGCCGTTTCGGTTCCGGCGCGGCGCCCAGCGGATAGCCGACGCAAATGCAGCCGTACGGTTCATAATTGTCGGGAAGGTCCAGCTTCGCTTCAACGGAAGCGTCCCGCAGGCCCGGCAGAACCGAACAGATATAGCACGAGCCGAGGCCGAGCGCATAGGCGGCAAGCGCGATATTCTCGATGGCGCACGCGCAGTCCTCGCGGCCGTGGCGGAAATCCTTCGGGGCGGAAAGGACCACCACGGCGGGCGCCCCGTAGAACGGGACATGCCCCGGCGCAAACGCTGCGCGGTTTCCCTCGGCGGCCGCCACGATCTCGTTCATCAGCGTCCTGTTCAGCACCACGGAAAAATGCCGGTTCTGAAGGCCCATCGCGGAAGGCGCGTACTTTCCGGCAAGGAGAATCCGGTCCAGAACATCGTCCGGAATCGGATCGGGCCGATAGGCGCGGATCGAACGGCGTTTCAGAAGCATTTCATAAGATTCGTTCATACAGGAGGACCTCCTCTTTTTCATTGCCGACTGACGGTTTCAATTTTTATTGTATGATATCACCGGCGGGAAGTCAAGCTTTCCACTTCGGGTGGCAAAGCGTTTTACTTTCCCGCATGAAAGTGATATGATAAAAAAGTTGGCCTCACAGGGGGCAATTCATAAAAATAGAGGATGGTCCAATGGTTTCCAAGAAAAAAGGCGCATGGTACATCATTCTGGCAACGATTTTCTTCAGCTCGATGGAAGTGGCCCTGAAGCTCACGGGCGGGCAGTTCAACCCGATCCAGCTCACGTTCCTCCGCTTCCTGATCGGCGGCCTGGTGCTGTTCCCCCTTGCGGTGAACGAGGGGAAAAAGAAAGGTTTCTCGCTCCGGCGCTTCGACATCGGCTTTTTCCTGCTGACAGGCCTCATCTGCGTCGTCGTCAGCATGATCCTGTTCCAGCTCAGCGTTCTTTACTCGCCGGCCTCCGCGGTCGCCGTGCTGTTCAGCTGCAATTCCGTCTTCGTGGTGATGTTCGCCTACCTGCTCCTGCGTGAGCCGATCCGCCGCCACACCGTTGTTTCCATCCTGGTGATCGTCGCTGGCATGCTGGTGATCGTCGATCCGCTGAGCGGAAAGGGCAGCGCCGCGGGGACGGTCTGCGTACTGGGCTCCGCCGTGACCTTTGCGCTCTACAACATACTGGGCCGCACGCGCAGCGGCCGCTGCGGGGGCATCACGCTGACCTGCGCAAGCTTCTTTGCCGGCTGCGCCGAAATGCTCGCGATCATCGGCCTCAGCCATATCCCCGCGCTGGCGCGGCAATTCAGGAGCATGGGGCTTTCGATCTTTTCCGAAGTCCCCCTCCTGGAAGGCATCACGCTTCGGACGATCCCTTCCCTGCTGTATGTCGGCATCTGCGTGACGGGGCTGGGCTACACGTTTTACTTCCTCGCCATGGAGGCCACGGACGCCGCCACGGCGGCCCTCGTATTCTATATCAAACCGGTCCTTGCGCCGTTGTTTGCGCTCGCCGTCCTCGGTGAAGCGATCACGGGCCGGATGGCCCTGGGCATCGTTTTCATCCTCGCCGGTTCGCTGATCGCGTTTCTTCCGGTCCTCCGCAGAGGGAAAGCAGAGCCCCGGGCGGAAGATCTGCGAAAGTCGGAAGAAGAATTTGAGGCGAAAACGGGAAAAGCCTCAGCCAAACCATAGGAAACGCGGCCTCCCCGTTTTCCCACGGAAAAAATCCCCGGCCCCAGGTAAAACGCCTGGGGCCGGGGATTTTCCGCATCTTTGGGGCGATTTTCCCGACGGGATGCGCGCCGCGCTCAGATCTTCCGCTTCGGCGTTTTGCGGACCGCCGCGGCCGCGTCCCGCAGCCAGGGGGCTTCGATGTCTCCGGCGCGGCCGGCGTCGCACAGGCGAGCGATCTCCGGGTCAAGCGGCACGCGCCCGAGAACGCGCACGCCGCTGCGCGCGGCCGTTTCCTCCAGGCGGCTCTCGCCGAACACAGGGATCTCCTTCCCGCAGTCCGGGCACTTGACATAGCTCATGTTCTCCACCACACCGAGAATCGGGACGCCCATCATCCGGGCCATATTGACGGCTTTCGAAACGATCATCGAAACCAGCTCCTGCGGAGAAGTCACGATCACGATACCGTCCACCGGCAGCGACTGGAACACCGTGAGCGGCACGTCGCCCGTCCCCGGCGGCATATCGACAAACAGGAAGTCCACGTCGCCCCATACGACGTTCGACCAGAACTGCTTGATCACACCGGCGATCATCGGTCCCCGCCACACGACCGGCGTCGTCTCGCTGTCCAGAAGCAGGTTGATGGACATCACGCCGATGCCGGCGGCCGTTTTTGCCGGCAGGATGCCGTCCTCATTGCCGAGCGCCTTGCCGTGCAGCCCGAACATCTTCGGGATGGAAGGTCCGGTTATGTCGGCGTCCAGGATTCCCGTGCGGAGCCCCGAACGGTTCAGCAGCGCCGCGAGCGCGGCGGTCACGAAGCTCTTGCCGACGCCGCCCTTTCCGCTCACGACGCCGACGACGCGGCCGATCCTGCTTTTCGGGTTCGGCTTTTCCAGAAAATCGGCCGGGGTTTTGCGGCGGGAAGCGCAGTTCTCCGCACACTCGGAGCAATTGTGGCTGCAGTTTTCCTCACTCATACGGTTCGATCCCTCCACTTGCCGCCCGTCGGGGCGGCTTTTCCAGATTATCTCAGATTTTCCACCTGTTCAAAATTCCGTCTTGATGCCGCGCAGAAACAAATCGGAAAGGGCGCGGTTCGGATCTGCGCCCCCGTTGACTACGGCGTCCACCGTCCGGGTGATCGGGAGGTCCACGCCGTACCGCGCCCCCAGCTTCAGCAGGGCCGCCGTGGTGGCGACGCCCTCCGCAAGCTCGCCGTAAGGCTCGCCCTTCACGAACGATTCCCCGAAGCGGCGGTTGTGGCTGTAAGGCGAAAACACGGTCGCCTCATAGTCGCCCAGATGCGCAAGGCCGTAAGCGGAGATCCCGTTTCCGCCCATCGCCTGGATCAGCCTGGCGATTTCACGCGTCCCCCGCGACATCAGCGCGCCTTTCAGGGCTGTTTTTCCCAGGCCGTCCAGCATTCCCGCGGCAATGCCGACGACGTTTTTGGAAGCGGCGCCGATCTCGTTGCCGAGCAGGTCGCAGCCATAGTAAAAGCGGATGAGGCTGCTGGAAAACGCGGAGACAAGAAATTCCTTCACCTTCCGGCTTTTGCCGTCGATCACCATGCAGTTCGGAACGCCCCGCGTAAAATCCTGCACATGGCCGGGTCCCACCCAGATCGCCACGGGCGTTCCCGGCGCGTATTCCTCGAAGACCTGCGTCAGGCGAAGCCCGGTTCCCGCCTCAAGGCCCTTCATGCAGAGCACCGCGGTCTTCCCCTCAAGATCCAGCGCCCCGAGCCGGCGCATCAGCGCGCGGAAGCTCTGCGCCCCGACGGAAACGACCAGGATCTCCGCCGCGCCGACGCAGGCCGGCAGGTCAGCGCTCAGGGCAACGCTCTGCGGAAGCGTGACGAGACCGTTCGTCCGTTCGGCGCGGAACCGGGCGAGATGCGCGGAGTCTCCGCGCCCGTAGAGCGTCACGCCGTGGCCCAGGCGGTCGAGGTACCAGGCAAGGAAACCGCCCCATCGCCCGCAGCCGATCACGGTGACCTTCATAACCGGTTTCCTCCATTTTCCCCGTTCATTTCACGCTCTGCCGCGCGATCTTTTCCGCAATGCGGCAGGCCAGGACGGCATCCTCTTTCGTTCCGGCGACGGCCAGGAAGCGGCCCTTATGGCAGAAGCGCAGCGTCTTTATGCCGGAGAGCTTTTCCAGCTCCCCGCCCTCTTTTCCCGCCCAGGAGACCGGGAAAGGACACTTCGCTTCTTCCTCGCCCAGTTTCTTTGGGACCACCTGCGCGCTGAATCCGCCGCGCTTGGACGGATAAACGACGAAGCGCGCAGCCGAGGGAACCAGAGCCGTCTTCCACGGCGCGTAACACGGCAGGATCACGACTCCGTCCTGCTGCGCGGCGAGCGCATCCTCGACAAGCGACTTTGCGCGCTCTTCGGCGAACATCCGCTCAAACTGCCGGCGCAGGATTTTCTCCGCAACGGCGGCCGCCTCCTCAAAGCACTCGTCGGCCGGGCGCTCGGAATCCCAGGAAGGATTGAACGCGCCGATCGCCCCGGCGAGCTGATTGCCGCAGCCGGTGTTGTCGTCCGCGTCCAACGGCTGGATGAAATGCTCGTCGAACGCTTCGGCAAACGCTTTGGCATCGTCCGGCGGGCACGACTGCTCCAGCAGGCTCCGGCCAAGCCGGCGCCAGAGCAGCCCGAACGAAGCGTACGGCACGCCGTTCGGGCGCACCTCCGCGTTTTCCTGATGGTGGTCGTATTCCCCGCGGCCGATGTCAAACACGATCCCCTCGAAACCCTTCGGCACTTCCGACACACGGACGATGCGGATTTTCGGATTGGCGATCCTCAGAAGAGCCGAAGAAAACACATCGTCCGCATGAAATTTTCCAGTGTGTGTCAAAGCGATGTTCGCGATTTTCATTGATCTTCCCCTTTCCCATTTTCGCCGTACTGTGCAAGGCTTTCCCGCGCCAAGCTGCAAAACTGCTCCGCCAGACCCTTCGGCGCCACAATCTTCGCTTTTTCCCCGAACCCGAAGAGCCATCCGAGCAAAGTCGGTCCGGCGATCGCGTCCACCGTGACGAGGAAACCGCCGCCCGCCGCCCTGCGGATTTCAATTTCTCCGCCGAAGCGGTCCAGCACCACGCCGATCAGCGAGTCGTCGAAACGGAGCGTCATACGCTCCACCCGGCCGCTGAACATGCCGAACGCCTCTTTCGAATAGACGGCCGGATCGAACCGGACCGATCCCGGCCGCGGACCGGCCGCCTCGTCGAGGACGGTCACGTCTTCCATCTTGTCGACGCGGAAATTGGAGATTCCTCCGTATTTCTCATAATAGGCAGTCATGTAGTAATTCTCATTGGTCCAGGCGAGCGTATAGGGAAACGCCACATGCGTCTCTCCGCCCCGCCGGTAACGCTTCGTCCAGTGCTGCGGCGCATCCCAGTCCACGCAGTATGCAAAGTACCGGAACGACACGGCCCTGCCCTGCGCGATGGCCTGATGGATGGTATCCACATTGTAATAAATCTTTTCGTTCTGCGTTTTCACCCTGCCGCAGACGAAAACCTGCCGCCGGAGCGCGGCGGCCTGCGGGCCGCTGGCAAGGCCGGAGATCTTGGCGATAAGCTGTCCGGATTTTTTCTCCGTAAGGAACTTCGAGCAGGCGACGGCGTCGGCCAGCAGCTTCAGCTCCGGCAGCTCGAACGTCCGGTTCGCCGCAAAATACTCCATTGTTCTCGAACGCCGGCTCACAATATCCATGCCGAACCTGCGCAGATCGGCAAGGTCGGCGTAAATGCTTTTGCGCTGTGCGTGGATGCCCGCCTTTTCCAGCTCCGCTATCATCCGCGCGACCGTGATGGGGTGGTCCTCGTCGGTCTGCTCCAGCAGGATCTTCCGCAGGTAAAGCAGCTTGAGCCTTTGATTTCTCGCCTTCTCCATAAAGGCACCCTCCCAGAAAGAGCGGTTTTCCGCCTCCATCATAGCATAACCAATCCCGGAAAAACAAGTCGGCGATGCAAGCGCAAACTAGTTCAGATTTTCCTCGAAGAAGCGGGCTGCGTTGTCCCAGAAGATCTTGCCGGCGATCTCCGCGCCGAACTCTCCCGCCAGAAGATCGTACAGCCGGCTCATATCCTCCACGCGGCTGATTCCGTCGGCCATGTCGCATCCGTCGATGTCGGAGCCCACGGCGAGGACGTTTTCGCCGCCGAGCTTCAGGAAATGCTCCGCGTGGCGCAGCACGTCTTCCGCTTTCGCCCCTTCATTCTTCAGAAAGGCGCCGCAGAGATTCAGCCCGACCAGGCCGCCGCCCGAAACGATCTCGCGGAACTGGCCGTCCGTCAGGTTGCGCCGGTGGCCGCATACGGCCTTGGAATCCGAGTGGCTGGCCACAAAAGGCGCGCGGGAGATACGCGCCACGTCCCAGAAACCCTTCTCCGAGAGGTGGGAAACGTCGACGATCACATGCAGGCGGTTCATCTCCCGCACAAGGTCCTCCCCGAACCGCGTCAGGCCGCCGGCGTCCGGCAC
>DHAI01000115.1:10650-10922 GCA_002397355.1 Ruminococcaceae bacterium UBA4958
GAAAAACTCCGCGACGGAACGGAAGCGGCGAAACGCCGCCTCCCCGCGCAGGTTGTCGTTGAGCCAGACCGCATAGACCTGCGCCCACTTCTCGTATTTTGCGGTGCGCTCCAGGCTCAGGCCCAGGTCGTTTCCAGACAGCCCGCAGCGCCGGTCGAAGCATTCCGTCGCGGTGTCGCAGTGAAGGTCGAAATAGTTCATGTCCCAATCCCCTTTCCCATGGCCGGCACACTGCGCAGGCGGGCGACGATCCCCGGAAGCGCGCCGAGGAT
>DHAI01000115.1:11094-11278 GCA_002397355.1 Ruminococcaceae bacterium UBA4958
CGCCGGTATTGTCCGCGCCGAGCGTGAGCCGGAGCGCGCCGCGCGCAAGCTCCGGCGCGATGCCCATGGCAAGCAGCACATGGGAGGGTTCCGCCGCTCCGGCCGAGCAGGCGGAGCCGGAGGAAGCGCAGATGCCGCGCTGGTCCAGCAGCAGGAGAAGCGCCTCGCCCTCCACGCCCTCGAA
>DHAI01000115.1:11590-14011 GCA_002397355.1 Ruminococcaceae bacterium UBA4958
GGCCGCGCTCCTGCCCGCCGCCGAACAGCAGCGGCTCCAACTCGATTCCGCCGCGGACGTAAAGGCCTCCCATGCCCTTCGGTCCGCCAAATTTATGCGACGAAAACGACAGAAAATCGACGCCCAGTTCCTTCACGTCGAGCGGGATATGCCCTGCGGCCTGCACCGCGTCCGTGTGGAAAAACGCGCCGGAACCACGCGCCGCCGCCGCGAGCTCCGCGACCGGCATCAGCGTCCCGACCTCGTTGTTTGCGGCCATCACGCTGACCAGCGCGGTTTTCGCGCTGAGCGCGCAGCGCAGCGCCTCGGGCGTCACGCGGCAAAATTCGTCCACGCCCAGCACCGTGACAGGCCGCCCTGCGCGCCGAAGCTCCCCGGCCGTACGCAGAACGGCGTGGTGCTCCACGGCGTCCGTCACGATTTCGTCCCGCCCTGCGCCGGCAGCCCGAGGCGCACTGCGCAGAACCCAGTTGTCGGCCTCCGTACCTCCCGAGGTGAAATAGATTTCGCGCGGCTCCGCGCCGAACGCGTCCGCCACCGTTTCCCTCGCTTCCTCCAGCGCCCGCTTCGCCCGGCGCCCCGGCGCGGAAACCGCGGAGGGGTTGCCGAACTCTTCCGTCAAATACGGCTCCATGGCCGCAAGCGCGGCTTTGGAAAGCGGCGTCGTGGCCGCGTGATCGGCATAAATCCACTTTGTCATAAAAGCAGTTCCCTCTTTTCCCCGATTGAATTCCGCCCGGAACTCATCCGTTTCCGGCAAGGATGGTCCCCCCGCCGAGAACATTCTCCCCCTGGTAAAACACCGCGGCCTGGCCGGGCGTGACAGCCCGCTGCGGCTGCCGGAACCGGATCTCCGCCCCGCCGCCTTCCAGCGGCGCAACCACGGCGGGGGACTCCCTTTGGCTGTAGCGCACCTTCACGCCGGCTTCCACCGGGCCGCCGAGGGCGGGAACGGAGATCCAGTTCACGTCCCCCACCGTGCAGCGGGTGCAGAGCAGCTCCTCGCTGCCGCCGAGAACGACGGTATTTTCCGCCGCGTTCTTCGCGAGCACATACCTCGGCTCCCCGAATGTGACGCCGAGGCCCTTGCGCTGGCCGATCGTATAATGGATCAGCCCGCGGTGCGTCCCGAGCACATTCCCTCGCCTGTCGACAAAATTGCCCGGCTTTTGCCGCAACCCCATGTCCTTCTCCAGAAAAGCGGCGTAGTCGCCGTCCGGCACAAAACAGATGTCCTCGCTGTCCGGCTTTTTCGCGTTGCCGAAACCGCGCTCCGCGGCGATGCGCCGCACCTCCGGCTTCATCAGCCCGCCGAGCGGGAACAGCGTGTGCGCGAGCTGCTCCTGCGTGAGCATGTAAAGCACATAGGTCTGGTCTTTCGCGGCGTCCTTCGCTTTCTTCAGCAGGAGGCGGCCGCCGGCAGGATCGCGTTCCACGCGCGCGTAATGCCCCGTGGCGATAAAATCCATCCCCAGCAGCTCCGCCCGCTCCAGCATCTTCCCGAATTTTACGGCGCGGTTGCAGTCGATGCACGGGTTCGGCGTCGTGCCTTCCGCGTAGCCGCGCGCGAAACGCTCGATCACGCAGCGACGGAATTCCGGGCCGAAATTGAAGACGTAATGCTCGATGCCCAGGCGGTACGCAACGGCGCGCGCATCCTCCACATCCGCGAGGGAACAGCAGGTGCGGGCTCCGGGGCGGGGGGGACCCGTGTTGTCGTAGAGATGGAGCGTGGCGCCGCAGACCTCGTACCCCTGCTCCAGCAAAAGGCACGCCGCGACGGAGCTGTCTACGCCGCCGCTCATGCCGACAAGGACCTTTTTTCTCATACCGTTTTCCTCCGACTGCCAAAAGGCCCCGCATGGCTCTCCATGCGGGGCCTTCCCGACTGCAATTGATTTCATTTCGCGTCGAAAAGCGCGTAGAGCTTCCGCAGCTCCCCCTCGTTGGAATAGCTGCCCCGCCCCAACGCCTCCGAAAACGCGGCGCGTTTTTCCGCGTGAAGCAGCAGATCCTCCACGCCGTCCGCAATCCCCCGCGGCGTCATGGGAACGATCAGGCCGTTCTTCCCGGAAACGATCTGGTCCGCCGCCGTGGAAAAGTCCGTGAGCACAATCGGCCGGCGCATCGCCATCGCCTCGTCCACGGCAATGGATTTGCCCTCGAAGCGGCTGGGCTGCAGATAGACGTCGCAGTCCCGCAGATAGGGGTATGGGTTCTGCTTCTCCCCGAGGAAAAACACGCGGTCCCCAAGGCCGAGATCCGCCGCCATCGCTTTGAGGCGCGCTTCCTCCGGCCCGACACCGATGACATACCACCGGAACGCCACGTTTTTCGCTTTCAGGGCCGCAAAAGCCGGAAGGGCGATATCGAGCCCTTTCTGCGGGGAAAGCCGCGCGATGGAAAGCACGCGCGGGCCGT
>DHAI01000115.1:14180-14385 GCA_002397355.1 Ruminococcaceae bacterium UBA4958
GATGGAAAGCACGCGCGGGCCGTTCCAGCCGTCTTGAAATCCCGCGCCGCGCCGCGCCAGCTCACGCATGTACTTTTCGGAGACGATATTGAAGATCAAGCGGCATTTGTCCGCGCTCTCCGGGAAAACGCGCCGGAGGGATGCGAGGCAGGACTCCGAAACCGTGCACAGCGCGTCCAGGCGCCGCACATAATCCCGGTCGTAT
>DHAI01000096.1:0-4130 GCA_002397355.1 Ruminococcaceae bacterium UBA4958
CGCGACATTCAGCTTGGGAAGCTGACGCTCTACCACTGAACTACTCCCGCGTGACAACGTTTATTTTACCACAGAAAAGGCAGGCGCGCAAGTGTTTTTTACCCGACCATGCTCCGGAAAATATTTTCTGCCTGCGTGTTGTCGTTTCCCACGGAGACGAGAACATACCGCCCCTCATGCACGATTTTGCAATCCTTCAGCAGTTTATATTGCGCGGGGTTCAGCGTCTTGAACCCCGCGGCTTTTGTGCTGATGTGGCGGCTGATGACCTTTTGCAGCTCATCGTACCGGGAAGAGGAGGTCATAAGAAAACAGCTCAGCTCCGCTGCGCTTTCGGAGGATTTGCCCGTATAGACGGAACTGGCGGAAACTACGTCGTCCGGGATGTCGTAGTGCTTCAGGACCTGACTCTGGTCGACTTTCACGAGATCGGTGTGTTTTGTTTCGTCAAGAATTTTTTGGACGATCTGGTCCGGCGTGTAGGCGGCGGCGTCCTCTTTTGTGTGATTCAAAATGAAAAAGCCTCCTGCGAACAGGAGCACGGCGCAGGCGAGAGCGCCAATCGCAAGGATCAGCTGCTTATTCGCATGGGTCTTGGCGTCCGCCATATTTTCACCCCTAGGTTAAAATGAATAATTCAATTTATTAATTATACATGATTTTGTCCTTTTTATTATTACGGTACTGAACTAAAAGAAAAATGAATGGGTGAATGAAAAAAATATGGCGGGCAGATTTTCTTCTGCCCGCCGTGCCGCGGAAAGCAAACCGTTTCAGATGGAGATTCGCAGAGCGGTTTCATAGAGCTCACGGTCGAATACACGCTCCATGTTCAGGGCGTCCGTGATGTCGAGGTCCACAATCTGCCCGCCGCGCATGACGACGACCCGGTTGCTTTTGCCGTCGTAAAGCAGCTTTGCCGCGAGGGCACCCATCTGGCTGCCCACGACGCGGTCGCGCAGAGTCGGGGAACCGCCGCGCTGCACATGGCCGAGAACCGTCGCGCGCGTCTCGATCCCGGTTGCCTGCTCGATATCCTGTGCGAGCTTTTCCACGCCGCCGACACCCTCCGCCACGATGATGATGAAGTGCTTCTTGCCGGTCTTCTGGGTGAAGATCATACGGTCCACGATGTCGCGCTTGAAGTCGTAGGGGATTTCCGGAACGAGGATGCTGGTCGCGCCGACCGCAATGCCCGTCTGCAGGGCGATGTCCCCGCAGCGGCGGCCCATCACTTCCACAACGCTGCAGCGGTCGTGGGATTCCATGGTGTCGCGCAGTCGGTCGACCATCTCCATGGCAGTGTTCATGGCCGTGTCGAAGCCTATGGTATATTCGCTTGAAGCAATATCGTTGTCGATCGTGCCGGGAACGCCGATGCAGGGAATGCCGCTTTGCGTCAGGTCGCGCGCGCCGCGGAAGGAACCGTCGCCGCCGATGACCACGACGCCGTCTATGCCCAGGCTGCGGCAGTTTTCCGCCGCCTTTTTCACACCGGCGGGCGTGTTGAATTCCGGGCTCCTTGCCGTGTAAAGAATTGTCCCGCCGCGGTGAATGATGTCGGATACCGTGCGCAGGTTCATCTCCACGATTTCGCCGTTCAGCAGGCCGTTGTAGCCGCGCTGGATTCCCATGACGCGCATGCCGTAGCTGATGCCCGCCCTCACGACGGCGCGGATCGCGGCGTTCATGCCCGGCGCATCTCCGCCGCTTGTCAAGACTGCAATGCACTTTGCTGCCATCTCTGATTACCCTCCTGTAAAAGTCGCCTTCGGAACGCTGAAAAGCGCTGCGGGGGCGAATCTGTATTCATCTCACCACTCTATTATAATCGAAAAAAGGGGAACGTTACAGACCGTTCGTATGGAAAAATCAATCTCTTGTATGGACTAATGTTGCAAGGCGTCCACCACGGCGACGTTTTTGTTCCCGAGGAGCCGCTGCAGCGCGCGGACCAACACGTCGTTTACGTCTACGCGCATGGACATCGGGGCCGCCATGAGCTTTTTCTCATCCCGCAGGTAAATATAAAGCGGCGTTGCGCCGTCGAAAACGGCTGTGTACTGCATCGCCTTGCGGTAGAGCGGGTCGCCGCGTCCGGCCACGCGCAGATAGAGGCCGGGACGCTGGTTTCCGCGCTTTCCCGCTTTCGCCGCGGAAGCGCCGGAAGGCTCCGGCGCGCTTTCAAGGTCCTGGCACACAAGCTCCGCTTCGTTTTCATCCCGCAGGCTGATGCGGGCGACCGCCTTTACGATTTTTCCCTCGGCGATAAGATCCGCATACTCCCTGAGCGTCTTGGGAAAAACAAGCATCCGGATGGAGCCGTAAACGTCCTCCAATGTGACGAACGCCATGGTGGCGTTGCTTTTCGTCACCTTCAGCCGCACTTTGGAAACGATGCCCAGCACGGAGACGGTGTCTCCGTCGTGCAGGCTGCCGCCCTCGTCTTTCGTCTCCTCCAGAATATCGCCGATGCGCGCGGTATGCAGCTTGTCGGCAAGGCCGGCGTAAGCCGCCATGGGGTGGCCGGAAAGGTACATGCCGGTGACTTCCTTTTCCATTTCGAGCTTGTCTGCGGGGCTGAGATCCGGCATCGGTTCCAGGAGAAACTCCTCGCGCTCGGCTTTCGGACCGGCGTCGAAGAAGCCGATCTGCCCTTCCACGTTTTGCTTCTTGTCTTCCGTCAGGGCGTCCAGCACCGATTCCGCGCCCGTCAGCATCTGGCGTCGGTTCGCCCCCAGACCGTCCAGCGCGCCGCATTTGACCAGGCTTTCCAGTGCGCGGCGGTTGAGCCCGTCGTACATGCGCTTGCAGAAGTCGAAAAAGGAGGTGAAAGGGCCGTTTCGGCCGCGCTCCGCCACGAGGGAATCCAAAAAGCCCTTGCCGAGGTTCCGGATAGCCAGAAGCCCGAAGCGGATGTCGTTCCCGGATACGGAAAAGCCGATCATGCTTTCGTTCACATGGGGCGGGAGCACGCGGATGCCGAGCCGCAGGCACTCCGCAATGTAGGCCGAGAGCTTGTTGGTGTTGTCCAGCACGCTGGTGAGCAGCGCGGCCATATACTCGCGCGGGTAGTGGCACTTGAGCCAGGCCGTGCGGTAGCTGACCACGGCATAGGCCGCCGCGTGGGATTTGTTGAAGGCGTAGGAGGCGAAGCCGGCCATCTCGCCGTAAACCGCCTCGGCCGTCGGCTCGTCCACGCCGCGGCGGACGCAGCCCTCGACGGTGACGTTCCCTTTTTCGTCCGTCAGGCCGTGGATGAAGATCTCCTTTTCCCGCGCCATCACGTCTTTCTTTTTCTTGCTCATGGCGCGCCGCACGATGTCGGCGCGGCCGAGCGAATAGCCGGCGAGCGTGCGGAAAATCTGCATGACCTGCTCCTGGTAGACGATGCAGCCGTTCGTGACGCTGAGGATGTTTTTCAGCAGCGGGTGGCGGTAGGTGATCTTCGACGGGCTGCGGCGGTTTTCCAGGTAGCGGGGGATGGACTCCATCGGGCCGGGGCGGTAGAGCGAAATCACGGCGATGAGATCCTCCACGCTTTCCGGGTGGAGCTGCATGATGACGTTGCGCATGCCGGCGGATTCAAACTGGAACACGCCGTCCGTCGCTCCGGCGGTGAGCATCTCGAAGACCTTTTTGTCGTCCATGGGGATGTCCTCGATGCGGAAGCCGGGGCGCTTTTTCCCGATCATGTTTTCCGCGCTGCGGATAACGGAAAGGTTTCGCAGGCCGAGAAAATCCATTTTCAGCAGGCCCAGCTCCTCCAGCGCCGTCATGGTGTACTGCGTGACGACGGAGTCGCCGTTCTTCGCCAGCGGGACGTACTCCGCCACGGGCTTGTCCGTGATGACGACGCCGGCCGCGTGCGTGGAGGCGTTGCGCGGCATTCCCTCCAGCTGCCGGGCCATGGAAAGCAGGCGGTGGACCTGCTGGTCGGTGTCGTAGCGCTGCCTCAGCTCGCCGGAGGCTTCCAGCGCCTCGTCCAGCGTGATGTTCGGCTCGTTCGGCACCAGCTTCGCGATCGCGTCGACCGCGGCGTAGGGCATTGCGAGCGCGCGCCCCACGTCGCGGATGGAGCCGCGCGCGGCCATCGTGCCGAACGTGACGATCTGCGCCACATGGTCCGC
>DHAI01000096.1:4324-4827 GCA_002397355.1 Ruminococcaceae bacterium UBA4958
GGCATGCTGACGCGCTCCGGGTTCAGGAAACGCTCGAACAGCAGATTGTAGCGGATGGGGTCGATACCGGTGATGCCGATGCAGTAGGCGGCGAGGCTCCCGGCGCCGGAGCCCCGCCCGGGGCCGACGGGAATGCCGACTTCCTTCGCGTGGCGCACGAAGTCGTGGACGATCAGGTAGTAGTTGACGTAGCCCATCTTTTCAATGGTTGCCAGCTCGTACTCAAGCCGCTCGCGGACGGCGGGGTCCGGATTTTCACCGTACTTTTCGCGCAGGCCCGCGAAGCATTTCTTCCGGAAATAGGCGACGTTGTCCTCGCCGGTCGGCGTGTGGAAAGGCGGCAGCTTCGTCTTGCCGAATTCCAGCTCTACGTTGCAGCGCTCGGCGATCTTCACGGTGTTGTCGGCCGCCTCGGGGATCTGCGGGAACAGAGCGCGCATCTCCTCCTCGGACTTGAAATAAAACTGGTCGCTGCCGAATTCCATCGCGTCCTTGTCTTCCAC
>DHAI01000096.1:4999-7545 GCA_002397355.1 Ruminococcaceae bacterium UBA4958
CAGAGCAGGATGCGGTGCATTTCGCTGTCCCCGCGGCGCAGGTAATGGCAGTCGTTCGTCACGACGAGCGGGATGCCCGTTTCCCGCGAGATCCGCACAATGGAAGGGTTGATCAGTTTCTGCTCCCGGATGCCGTGGTCCTGCAGCTCCAGGTAGAAGTTGCCCCGCCCGAAGATGGAGTCGTAGCGCAGAGCAGCGGCCTTCGCGCCCTCGTAGTCGTTCGCGGTCAGGTCGCGCGCGACCTCCCCGGCAAGGCACGCCGAAAGCGCGATGAGCCCCTCGTGGTGCTGCTTCAGCAGCTCGAAATCCACGCGGGGTTTCGAGTAGAAGCCTTCCGTCCACGATTTCGATACCAGCGCGATCAGGTTCTGGTAACCGCGGTTGTTCTCGCAGAGCAGAACCAGATGGCGGTTTTCCGAGTCGAGTTCGTGTACGCGGTCGAAACGCGTGCGCTGCGCCACGTAGACCTCGCAGCCGATGATCGGTTTTATGCCCCGTTTCTTCGCGGCCTTGTAGAAATCCACGGCGCCGTACATCACGCCGTGGTCGGTGACGGCCACCGCGGGCATGCCGCGTTCCGCCGCGAGGTCCACGAGCCGAGGGATGCGGCACGCGCCGTCCAGCAGGCTGTATTCGCTGTGCACATGGAGATGAACAAACAAGTTTCGCACGACCTTTATGACAAGATTGTCCGGATTTCCGGGCGGAAAGAATGCGGGGCAAGGCGGTGAGGGCTGCTTGCCGCCGCCCGGGGCGCTCCGGCGTTTCCGGCGTCCGGACGCTTGGCGGACGAAAGGAAAAGGATTGTCCGCAGGTCAGCGTTGCTCTTCCTTCAGCTTTTCGGCAAACTCCAGGATGCGCCGCATTCTGTGGTGTACGCCCGAGCGGCTGAGCGGCGGCGTGAGGCGCTGGCCCAGCTCGCCCAGCGAGAGTTCCGGGTACCGCATCCGCAGGGCGGCAAGCTCCCGCAGGTCCTCCTGGAGCGCGTCGCTCTTTCCCCGCGCGCGGATTTTTTCGATGGCTACGACCTCGTGCGCGGCGGCGGAGGCCGCCTTGCCGATATTGGCCGTTTCGAAATTCGTGCGGCGGTTCACCTTGTTGCGCACCTCTTTCAGCATTCGCACCTGCATCAGTTCCATCGCGGCGTCCGATGCGCCGAGAAGCGTCAGGAAATCCGCCACGTGCTCGCCGCCTTTCATGTAGACGACGAACGCGCCCCGCCTGCGGGAAACGCGCGGCTCCAGCCGCAGCTCCGGCGCGTCCCCGATGAGCGTGGCAAGGCCGGCGGCGAGGTTCATGTGCGGAACGGCGAATTCCAGCCGGTAATCCCGCTCGGGGGAGGCGACGGTGCCGCAGGCGAGGAACGCGCCGCGCAGGAACGCCGCGCGGCAGCATTCGTTTTCCAGATTCGCCAGGTTGATACGCAGGCTGATTTCCTCCGCGCTGTGCCCCAGCGCGGCGAACAGTTTTTTCGCCTGCCCGGGCCCGGCGGCGGAAACGGTATAGGAGGCCGCGGCGTTTTTCTTCCGGATTTTTACGGAAGAGACGTCCATGATCGCACCGGTGGTTTCCGCGGCCAGCTCCGCCGCGCGGCGTCCCACCGCAAGGTTCTCCGTCGTGAGGGAGACCGCGGCGGGTGAAAAGCTTCTGCCGAACAGGAACAGCCCGTAGCACTCCGCCTTCCGGCAGCATTTCCTCGCGGCGCTTTCACAGAGCTCCCGTTTCGTATTGGATGAAAACGACATTTTTCCGCCCTATTTCTTCGCGATGTCCCGGTGGCTGACGCTGACGCGCAGCCCCTGCTCCAGCAGGTGGTCGTAAAGGGCCTGGGCGACCGTCACCGAGCGGTGGTGTCCGCCGGTGCACCCGACCGCGATGACAAGCTGGCTTTTCCCCTCGTTGCAGTAAAGGGGGATGGCGTAGTCGATCAGCGCGAACATCCGTTTCACAAAACCTTTTGTTTCGTCCGACTGCGTCACATAGTCCCGCACCGGCTTGTCCAGCCCCGTCAGGTGCTTGAGCGATTCGATGTAAAAGGGGTTCGGCAGGCAGCGCACGTCGAACACGAGGTCGGCTTCCGCCGGCATGCCGAATTTAAATCCGAACGAAATGCAGTGGATTTTCAGCGCGTCGGAAGCGTCGCCCAGGAACAGGCTGGAAATCCGCTCTTTCAACTGCGCGGTGGAAAGATTGGAGGTGTCGATCATGTAGTCGGCCCGCTCCTTCACGGGGCGGAGCACGCCGCGCTCCAGCTTCACCGCTTCTTCCAGCGAGCCGCGGCAGCCGTCCGCCAGCGGGTGCTTGCGCCGCGTCTCCTTGAAACGGTTGATGAGCACATAATCGCTCGCGTCCAGAAACAGGATTTTATAGTCCTTGTGATCCGCTTTCATCCGGTCGAGCGTTTCCAGAAGGGAGGAGAACATGTCCCCGCCGCGGATGTCCGTGACGACGGCGACGCGGGAAAGCTTTCCCTGCGCCTGCTGCGACATTCCGTAAAACGTTTCGATCAATTTCGGCGGGATGTTATCCGCGCAGAAAAAACCGAT
>DHAI01000096.1:7744-9582 GCA_002397355.1 Ruminococcaceae bacterium UBA4958
TGCCTCCCAGTCAGCCTACCTTTTTCACTTCGCATTCCAGCGCGACGCCCGTTTCCCTCTGCACGGTTTCCCGAATCACGCCGATCAGCTTTTCCACGTCGGCGCAGGTCGCCCCGCCGAGATTGACGATGAAGCCGGCGTGTTTTTCGCTCACGGCGGCGCCGCCGACGCGCCGGCCCTTCAGACCACACTGCTCGATCAGCGCTCCGGCAAAGTGCCCCGCGGGCCGTTTGAAAACGCTCCCGGCGCTCGGCAGCTCCAGCGGCTGTTTTGCCTTGCGCCGCGCGTAAAGCTCCTCCATCCGGGCGGCGATATCCTCCCGGCGGCCGCGTTTCAGTTCAAGGCGCAGCGCGGTGATGATGCACCCGTTGTCCGAATACGCGCCCCTGCGGTAGCCGAAGCCGAGCTCGGCTCCCTTCAGGGTCCCGCTTTCCCCGCGCGCCGTCACGTGGAAACAGGCCGTGACCACCTCGGACATGCTGTGTTCGTACGCGCCGGAATTCATATACGCCGCGCCGCCGGCCGAGCCAGGGATGCCCCAGGCGAATTCGACGCCGGTCAGGTTGTGTTCCTTCGCAAAGTTGCAGAGCGAGGCGAGCGACGCCCCCGCGCCGCATTGGACGGCCGTCTCCGAACAGAGCGCTATTTTTTTCAGGTCTCCCCCGAACGTTACGACCGCTCCGCGGATGCCGCCGTCGGAAACCAGCAGGTTTGAGCCGTTGCCGAGAGGGAACAGCGGCACCTCCAGGTCCGCGGCTTTGCGGCACAGCTTCCGAAGGGTGTCCGCGTTCGGCGCGGTCAGGAAAAGGTCTGCCGGCCCGCCGATGTGGAACGTGGTATGGCTGCTCATCGGCTCCTGATAGCGGACGACCGGGCAGCCGAGTTCCCGTCCAAAATCTCCAAGTTCCTTGATCCGGTCCATGTCAACCTCCGCCTACCTTATTTTGAAAGACACGGGTGTATTGCTTTAAGTACGCCTGAAAACGCTCCACACTGGAGTTGACGACGAGCTCTTCCGGAAAATCAATCTCCTCCAGCAGCTTTTGGCAGTGCGGGCAGTCCCCGACCCGCGTGGGGAAATGCGCGTCGGAATCCACGATGATCGGCACCCCGTGCTGCTTGCACAGGAGCATGATCCGCACGCAGTTCGGCACGGAATCCCGGCGGGAGGAGAAGGTCCCTTCGTTCAGCTCCACCAGCTTTCCGTTGCGGCCGAATTCCGGCAGCACCTTTTCGTACTCGAACTCGAATTCCGCGGTGCCGCAGTGGCCGATCACATTGATATGGGGATTGCCGGCAACTGCGAGCCAGGCGTCCGACACCTGCTTTTTCGTCGGTTCCCTGCCGCCCAGAAGCTTTTCCACGACCGGTTTGTGGAACGAGGCGACGACCCAGTCGAGCGAATCCAGGTCCTTCGGAACAAGATCCGTCGTTCCGTCGAAGTCCGTGATGTTCGCCTCCTCGCCGCGCAGCAGGAGAACGCCCTCCAGATACCGGGGGAGCGCGCGCAGATTTTCAAAGTACCATTTCCCCGGCGAGCCGGGCATTGCAAACCCGTGGTCCGTGATCGCCACGGCGTAAAGCCCCTTTTTCGCGGCCTCGTGGACGTTTTCCATCACGGTGCCGTAGGCGTGCGTGGAAGCGATCGTATGCGTATGAGTATCCGCAATCAAATTCATCAATATTTTCCGTCCTTTTGCCTGTTCTTTCTCTCCCGCATTCGTTCAGAAATTCAGCTTGACCTTATGCTCTTCCGACGGCATGGAGGAAACGTCCATGCCGAGATTTTTCAGCAGCTCCTGCGCCGCGTTGTAACCCATCTTTTTCTGGCGGTTGTT
>DHAI01000096.1:9707-10767 GCA_002397355.1 Ruminococcaceae bacterium UBA4958
CCATCTTTTTCTGGCGGTTGTTCATCGCCGCCACTTCGATAATGACGGCGAGGTTCCGGCCGGGCTTCACGGGGATGGTCATCATGGGCACCTTGATGCCGAGGATTTCGGTGTATTCGTTGTCGATGCCCATGCGGTCGTATGTTTTCTGATTGTCCCAAAGCTCCAGATTAATGACCATGTCGATCTTTTCGGTCATCTTCACGGCGCCCATGCCGAAGATGCGGCGGGCGTTGATAATTCCTATGCCGCGCAGCTCGATGAAATGCCGGATGTTCTCCGGCGCCTCGCCGACGAGGCTGATGGCGGAAACGCGGCGGATCACCACGGCGTCGTCCGCGATCAGGCGGTGGCCGCGCTTGATCAGCTCGATGGCCGTCTCGCTTTTGCCGACGCCGCTGTCGCCCACCAGCAGGATGCCCTCGCCGTAGACCTCCACCAGCACGCCGTGGCGCGTGATGCGCGGCGCCAGCTCTACGTTCATGAAGGAAACGAGCCGCGCCACGAGGCTGGAGGTCGTCTCCGGCGTGGAGAGAACCGGAACGCCGTTCGCCTTGGTTGCTTCCAGCAGCTCCGGAACCGGCTGCAGGTTGCGCGCGATGATGACCGCAGGCGGTCTTTTGGAGAAAAGCTCGTTCAATACGCCGCGCCGCCGTCCGGATGAGATGGAGTCCAGAAAAGCCGTTTCCGCTTTGCCGAGGATGATGATGCGGCTGCTGTCGTAATAGTCGAGAAAACCGTTCAGTTCCAGGCCGGGCCGGTTCACATCCATGGAGGAAACCAGCATCTTGTCCGGGTCCCCCGGCATACTGATAATGCTCAGCGAAAGCTCTTTTATCACCTTGGAAAGCGTGACCGTATAGTCTTCGGGCATCGGATGAATCCCTCTTTCCTTTTCAATATCATTTGTATTCTATACAATTATAATCCAACGCGGGTAAACTTTAAAGGTTTCGTTGGAAAATTGCGGGGAGGGTTGCCGCGAAGCAAGATTTCCGCCGGATTTCCGGAACCAATCGACCGTTTTCTTTGTAAAATGGAAAAGCGGGAAAAACGCGAA
>DHAI01000040.1:0-824 GCA_002397355.1 Ruminococcaceae bacterium UBA4958
TTCGATTTCCTGATCGGAAACCGAGGGGACCTCAAATTCCTGAAAAGGAATGGCTTTATTCTCCTTCACGATTCTCATCTCCCAACAGCTTCCGGAGCTTCTCAAGCCCGTATTTCAGCCGGGACTTGACCGTCGCGTCCTTCGCGCCCGTCGCTTTTGCGATCTCCGCGATTTTCAGCCCGTGGTAATACTTCAGCACCACGGCCTCCCTCTGCTCCGGGGGAAGCCGCCCCATGGCTTCTTTCAGCTCCGCCTTTTGCGCCGCGTCGGGAGCCGCGGAGTCTTTCAGAAGATCCTCCGCGAGCTCCTCCTGCGGATGGTTCTTCCGGTACCGCCAGTCGTTGCGCAGGGAATTGGAGGCGATGGAAAAAAGCCAGGCTTTGAGCTTTCCGTTGTTTTTATAGGCCGGGATCGCGGAGACCGCCTTGATGAACACCTCCTGCGTCAGGTCGCAGGAGCGGTGGTAATCCCCGGTGTTCCGGTAAAAATAGGCGAAGATCGTCCGGTAATGGAGCTTCACCAGCGCGTCCATCGCTTTCCGGTCTCCCCGTTTGACCTTTTCGACCAGCCTTTTTTCCTCCATCCGATCACCGCCCGCTCCTATTCTATAACACTTCGGCGGCGCAAAAAGATTGAAAGCCGTCTGAAAATTTATTTTACGGTTCGCTGCCCGCGTTCAAATCCGTGCAGCGGGGCGCTTTTTCCCTTTGCATAAAAGAGCCTTCAGCCGCAACTCCGTCCTGCGGCTGAAGGTTCTTTCCCGTGGAAATCCGTTCGATCCGAAACCCTAGCTTGCCGTTTTCCGGCCCCGGATGTTCGGCTTT
>DHAI01000040.1:1065-2758 GCA_002397355.1 Ruminococcaceae bacterium UBA4958
AAGCCGCAGGAATCGATGATGGCTTTTACTTCGTCGTCCATATAGAACCGGTACTCCAGGCAGCGCCTGGCGTGGAATTCCGGCATCAGATACCGGTTTTCCTCCATATCCGCCACGGGGTGAACGGTATGGAGGTAGAAGCCGTCTCCGAGCGCGTTCAGCGCCGCGTGAAAATTCCGCTTCATCTGTTCGAGGGAATCCGCCGCCGGGATGCGGATGTCGACGGACGGGGCCGTGGGAATCTTCGCTTCCAGCCGGTGAATCTCCGGATCGGAGGGCGCCCAGCCGAACAGTTTCGCGGTCAGCCCGTGCTGCGCGGCAAGCTCCAGGTAAGCCCGGTAGAAATCCGGCCGGGCAGCCACGGTAACCATATGGCTGTCGATGTGGGACGGCCGCAGGCCCCAGCGTTCCGCTTGGCGGATCTGCGCCTCCATCTCCGTCCGGAATTCCTTCCCGTCGGCCCGCTCCGCTACTTCGTGCGTGGTTTTGGGCAGAAAGCCGTCCGCGTCCAAAAGGGTGGGCACGCTGCCGGAATCCGCGGCCGGTTTCCATCTCATGCGGTCGTATTCGCAGGTATGGGTGAGGTGGACGCCGACGTCGCGGGAGGGATTCTGCCGGCTCCACCGGACCATGTCGTACGCCCACGGCCCGTTGATCAGGATGCTGGCGCTTCGGGCGATTCCTTTCCCGAACAGATCGGCGACGGCCCGGTTCGCCGCATACGACACCCCCGCGTCGTCCATATGGATCAACAGGTATTTTCCGCCCGGAAAACGATGCTTCGGCATTTTTCCGTCATTCCTTTCTCTTTTGCGCTGGAAAGCGCCGGTCCGGTTCATTCGGCATGTATGGGCCGGGGAGCCGCTTCCGCTGCGTGGTTTCGGTATTGCTGCGGCGTTTCGCCGGTGTACTTTTTGAAGAAGCGGGTAAAATACGACGCCGTTTCAAAGCCCAGCGCGGCGGAGATTTCATTGATTTTCTCGTTGCCGCCGCGCAGCATCTGCCTGGCTTTCCGGATCTTGACGCGCGAAACGTAGGTTGAAAGGCTCTCGCCGGTCACCTGCTTGAACAGCCGGGACAGGTAGAACGGGTGGTAGTGCAGCAGCTCGGCAAATCTGGACAGAGACAGGTCCCCGCCGATGTGCTGGTCCGCATAGGCCTGGATGAAGCCGAAAACGCGGTTGGCGTTGACGAAGCTTTCCTTTTTCTGCACGTCGAAGATGACGTCCGCCAAGGTTCGGAAGTAACGGATGACATCGGGCCACGCCTGGAACGACCACATGTTCGTGAGCTTGCTCAGGTCGATATGCGGGGAGACCTTTTCGGTGATGTTCCACCGGTTCAGGCAGGAGAGGAAAATGACGGATATGGAGTAATAGACTTCGGCGCAGACGTCCATGCCGGCGTCCGGGCCGACGGCCCCCATAATCTCTTCGTAATACGCGAGAAATTCCCGCCGCATCCCGTTCTCGAGGCAATGCTTCAGGGTGGGTATCCGGTTCAGCTGAGGGCGTATCTTGTTTTCCCGTTCCGCTTCGGTCTCCGGCTGCCCGGCTCCCGCTCCGTTTTCCCCGTCGATCAGCAGCGTCTCGCCGCTCAGGACGGATTCCCGCAGCAGCCTCCCCCCGAGGTCCTCGACCTGGAGGGGAACGTCTTCCCATGGGACCGGGTTGCTCAGGGCGTAGGACACCGG
>DHAI01000040.1:3035-8522 GCA_002397355.1 Ruminococcaceae bacterium UBA4958
TCCTCGCGCGGCTGGACGTACCACAAAATCTGGCTGTCCGTCACGAAGGACGCGGCGCGGGCAAAGTCCCGGATCTGTTTCTGGACGGCGCTCTGGATGCCATAGAGGACGACGTTCTTCCGGGAGTTCCGGACCCCGCCGCGCAGGCAGTCCGGCCGCGCCATCAGGATCATCACGGGCATCCGGGCGTCCAGCGGGATCTCGAATTCCCTGAACTGGGCTTCCAGCTCCTCGCGGCTGCCGTTCCATCCCCCGGCCGCCTCGGCGAGGCATTTGGACTGGAGCAGCGGCATCGCCAGCGAGATGCTGCTTTTCGCGCGGTCCAGGAGCAGCCGGTTTTTCCGCTCGCTCTCGATGACCCCGATCGTCCGGCGCAGGGCGTCGACGACGACGCTTTCGTCTTCGCTTTTGAGGATGTAATCGGCCCCCTCGCAGCGGATGGCCGACTGGACGTAGTCGAATTCGTCGTACCCCGTCAGGAACAGCACCCTGCAGTCGGGCCATATGCGCCGGACGGCCTTCTGCAGTTCAAAGCCGTTCATGCCCGGCATGGTAATATCCGTAATCAGGATGTCGATTTTCTCCTTTTCCGCACGTTTCAGCGCTTCCGGTCCGGAATAGGCCGTGTAGATGTCGAGCGAAAGCTCCGGCCGGTCGATGAACAGGTCGTAGATGTTATCCGCGATCAGAGGCTCGTCATCCACGATCAGCAGGCTGTACATCGGGCAATTCCTCCTTCCGTTCGGACAGGCGGCTCTGCGGCTCTCCCGGCTGCGCGGAGGGGCCGGTTTTCAGCCTCACTTCCACGCGCAGGCCGCCGGACTCTCCCCGGGACGCGAACAGACCGCTGGTTTCCCCGAATTTGATCCGGATCCGCGTGTTGACGTTCGCCAGGGCGGAACTGTCGCCCGGCGTTCCCCGGGACGCGATCGCCGCGCGGATCGCCGAGAGCTTCCCGTCCGTAAGCTCGTCGCCGTTGTCTTCGATGATGATGCGCAGGAATTCGGGATCTTCCGCCGCAAGCACGGACAAAACCCCGCCTTTCGCCTTGTTTTTCAGCCCGTACTGGAACGCGTTTTCCACGATCGGCTGAAGGATCAGCTTCGGGACCATCAATTCCCGGAAGCGTTCGGGCAGAGCGCCGATCCGGGCGCTGACCCGGTTGGAAAACCGGATCGACTGGATGCCGACGTAATCCAGCATATGGTCGTATTCCTTCCGGAGGGGGACGTCGGCGGTGACGTTTTTGGTGATGTACTGGTAGTATTTCCCGAGGTGCAGCGTCAGCTTCTGGGCGCAATCGTAATCTTCCATCTTGATCAGGTTGTTGACGATCAGGATGCAGTTGTAAAGGAAATGGGGGTTGATCTGATACTGCAGCTGCTTGAGCTCCGCCTCTTTGACGCAGAGCTTCTGCTCGTACACCGTCTGGATCAGGGTGCGCAGCCGCCGGAACATCTCGTTGAACTGCCCGTACAGAAAGCCGAATTCGTCCTGCCGCGCGTACCGGATGCTGACGTCGAATTCCCCGTTCCCGATATTGCCGAAAGCGCGGATCAGCTTTGTGAGCGGCTGAACCACCAGGCTCCGGATCCAGACCGAAAACGCCAGCACCAGCGCAAGCGTCAGGGCCGACATCACCGCCAGCAGGATTTTGTTTTCCCACAGGCTTTTGGACAGGGCGGCTTCCGGCTCATAGACGATCAAGGTCGAATCCAGCAGGCCGGACCGCTGATAGGTGACGATGTACTTTCCTTCCGGAAGCTCCAGCCGGGCCAGCTCCGCCGCCTCCGTCGCCGGGGCGTGAAGGCGGACGTAGTCCCGGATCTCCCGGGCGACGGCCGAGTCGGCCGGGACGACGTCCAGCCCGTTTTTTCCACCGACCAGCATGGCGGCGGCATAGGCGTCCGTCAGCTCATGCAGAATGTTCCGCACCTTTTCAACGGATATTTTGACGCTGATGACGAATCCGCCGTCCCGGGCCGCGCCGGCTCCTCCGGACTCGGTGGAACCGATGAGGATGTAATAGCTGTCGCCCCGCCGGAAGAACGGCAGCGTCTGCGACCGGGCCATCTCGCTGGCTTCGGCGAATTCGCCGCCGCTCAGCTCGGAGAGGATAGTGTCGCTGATTTTCGTCCGGATCGAAGGAATGTATACGCAGTCGCCGTCCACGAACGTGCTGCAGTTTTTCAGCTCCGTGATCTTTCCGCGAAGGCGGTTGATGCATTGGTAATAGTCGTAGCTTCCTTCCTTCACGCTCAGGCTGACGAGCTGATGGAGGTCGCTGTCGCTGAACAGCTCCGATTGGATCCGGGAGATCTCCTGCATGTCGTTGTCGAGGCCGGAAAGATAAAACCGGACTTTGGCCCTGGAAAATTCCATTTCCTCCATCCGGATCTTGTTTTGGATGGAGATGTTCACTTGCAGGCTGAAGGCGTACAGGGGCAGGATCAGCACGATAAAGACCATCATGATCCGTGTAAAAATATTCGGCTTCCCTTTTGGAAAAATATTCCGCCTGCGCATGGCCTTCCATCCTTTGACGCCTGTAATTTACACAGAAAAGCGGTTTACACGTCTCTCATTATAGTGCACTTTACGGGGATGTCAATTGTCTCCGGATGCAGCCGGTTCCTTCTTCCCGCTCAGCCTTTGACGCTGCCCAGCACGATGCCCTTCGTGAAATATTTCTGCAGGAACGGGTACACCATCATGATGGGCAGGGCCGTGACGAACACCATCGCCGACCGGATGGTGGTGGAGGAGGCGAGCTGGATCTTTTCCTGAATTCTGAAGTCCACGCTGGAAAGGGCGATCTGCGTCAGGTCGATATGCAGGATCGACTGCAGGTACGTCTGCAGCGGGTAATGCGACAGCGTGCTCATGTAGACCATGCCGCCGAACCAGTCGTTCCAGTGGCCGACCATCGTGAACAGGGTGACGGTGGCCAGGACGGGCTTGGAGATCGGCACGATGATCCGGAAAAGGATGGAAAAGTGCCCGGCCCCGTCGATGACGGCGGCTTCCGACAATTCTTTCGGAAGCTGGCGGAAGAAGTTGAGCATGAGGATGCAGTTCCAGACGTTGGCGCAGCCGGGCAGCACCAGCGCCCAGATCGTGTCGTACAGGCCGGTGAATTTCACCACCAGGAAGGTGGGGATCAGGCCGCCGCTGAACAGCGTGGTAAAGAAGAAGTACCACAGGTAATATCTGCGCGCGTGAAAATACGAGGAATCCATGGAGAGAGGGTAGGACGTCAGAATATTGACGACCAGCGTCAGGGACGTGCCCAGGATCACGCGCTCGACGGAGACGCCCAGGGAGTTCCAGAACACCTTGTTGGCGAAGACGATCTCGTAGGAGGCGGTGGTGGGCTCGATCGGCCAGAACGTCACTTTGCCGGCGGCCGCGTAGTGCCCGGCGCTCAGCGACAGGGAGAGCAGGTTGAGCAGCGGGGCGACGCACAGCAGCGCGAGCAGCGTCAGAAATATGAGGTTGATCCCGTAAAAGATGTCGTAACCGCGGCTCCGGTTCAGGTTGCCGTGCTTTCGCATCGATACCACCATCCTAAAATATTTCATAATGGGCGACCTTTTTGGCCAGCATGTAGGACGTGACGATCAGCGCCATGCCGCAGACCGCGTTGAAAAGCCCCATGGCGGCGCCCAGCGAATAGTCCCCGCCCTGAAAGCCTTTGCGGAACACCAGCGTGTCGATCACGTCGGCCACGCCGTAGACGGGCACGCTGTAGAGGTTGTAGATCTGGTCGAAGCCCGCGTTCAGGATTCCCCCGAGGGAAAGCACCCCCTGCAGCACGATGATCGGCAGCATGCCGGGAAGGGTGACGTGCCATGTCTGCTGCAGGCGGTTGGCGCCGTCCACCATGGCCGCTTCGTACAGCCCGGGATCGATCCCCGTGATGGCCGCCAGGTAAACGATGGTGGAAAAGCCGAATTCCTTCCATATGTTCGAGCCGATCAGGATCGCCAGGAACGAGCCGTTGTCCGTGAGATAATTGAACGGCTCCAGATTGAGCGACGACCGGAAGCCGTTGATCACGCCGTCGGGGCCGAACAGGTTGGTGATGATGCCGGCCAGCACCACCCACGACAGGAAGTGCGGCAGGTAGATCAGCGTCTGGATGGTGCGCTTCGCAAACATGTTGCGGATTTCATTGAGCAGGATGGCGACGATGATCGGAACGAAGAACATCGTCACGATTTTCAGCACCGAGATCCGCAGGGTGTTGAGCAGGGCCTGGGAAAACTCCGGGTCCCCGAACACCCGGTTGAAATTTGCCCAGCCGACGAACTGCGACGTCCAGAAGCCGTTGAGGCCCTTGGACCAGTCGTAATTTTCAAAGGCGATGACGACGCCGAACATGGGGAGATAGTGGTAGATGAACACGATGACGACCGCGGGGATCAGCATGAGATGCAATCCTCTGGTCGGCAGGAGCATGGTCCTGGGCTTCTTTTGCTTTTTTGCCGGGCTCTCTTTCCGCCCGGCAACCGCTGCTGTTGCCACGGGTAAAAACCCCTTTCCGGCCCGCTCCGCGGCGGGCAGACTCAGAAACGCGGCCGGGATGCCTCGGCGGTATCCCGGTCTGCGCGCTTTATAACCGACGGGAATATCCGGATGGAATCCGCCGGATTATTAGCCGTTCTTTGCGATCCATTCCTCGGCTTCCTTGCAGGCGGCGTCGCCGCCGTTTGTCTTGACGAAGTTCACATAGCTCTGGAAATAGCCGTCCACCTTGCCGGTCAGGATCGCCTGCGTAAGATCCTTTGTGGCTTCGGCAGCCCAGTTTTGGGCGTTCGCCGAGTAGGTCGCCGTCTCCGGCCCCCAATAGGCGTCCGTCTTCCAGTCGCCGGTGTTCTCCTTGGTCAGCTTGATGTCCTCGTCGACAGGACCGCCGGGCTGGAAGCACTTCCAGTAGGTGAAACTGATCCACCAGTTTTCCCCGGCCTTTCCCTTTTCCTTCCAGTCGTCCAGATATTTGTAGTAGTTGTCTTTGGCCGTCGCGGTCAGCTTGCTCGTATCCCCGGTCCGGAACGCGTCGATGGCCAGCATTGTGTTGTTCAGTTGGTTCTCCGGGTCTTCGATGTGGCAGACGCAGTTCCAGAATTCGGCCCAGCCGCCCTGTTTGCCGCTGTTATAGGTGTTGTCCGTGATCCAGGAGGGCTTCGGATCGTTGAAGATCGCGGTGCCAAGGTTGAAAAGCTTCATCACGGCTTCCGGGTGATTGCATTTTTTGTTGACCAGGACCACGTTGGGGTAGCTGGCTTCGGCGGTATACTGCGGCGCCTTGCCGTCCTCCGTGGTCAGCGGGACGAAGACGCAGTCGCCGTCCGGGTTGGTCTGGAGCCAGTTGTAGATGCTCGTGTTCCCGGCCATGCCCTGGGGAGTGCCAGCGAACACGCCCACTTTGCCGTTGAGCCAGTCTTTTTCCAGCTCGGCGCTGGTGTCGACGGCGAAATCCTTGGA
>DHAI01000040.1:8743-23599 GCA_002397355.1 Ruminococcaceae bacterium UBA4958
AGTTTGCCGTCCTTTTTCATCCACCGGCCGTTGCTGGCGCCCACCGCGGCCGCGACTACGCTGCCCAGCGACACCGTCTTATCCATCTGGATGCCGTAGGTGCCCGCCTGGCCGCCCGGCTTTTTCGCAACGAACTGCTTCATGGCGTCGACCACTTCCGAGAAATTTTTCGGCGTGTCGAGGCCGACCTTATCCAGCCAGTCCTTCCGGATCCAAAAGCCTTTCCTCTGCGGAGTACCCTGGATCTGGGCGGGCAGGCCCATCAGCTTTCCGTCGACGCTCCAGCACTGCATTGCCTTGGGGTCCTTCTGGAAGATGGTCTTCACCTGGTCCGACGCGTATTTGTTGTAGACGTCGGTCATGTCCCACACTTTGCCGCTCGCGATTTCCTTCACCGCCAGCGTCGTGTAGCAAGGGATGATGTCCGGCAGCGAGTCGGAGGCGGCCGCAATGTTGAATTTGGTGTCGAATTCCGTGCCGTAGCTCGGGGCCGTCCACGCCTGCGCGACCTTGATGTTCAGTTTGTCCAGATAGGTCTTGGTCCACCAGTTGTTGTTGACGTCCTCGCCGGGGTCCAGCGTCATAAAGGAGGCGAATACCCGGCACGACGTCAGGCTGATCGTCTCGTCGTATTTGCCCAGCGGGTCGACCGATTCCACCTTTTCCTGGGATGAAGCCGGAGCCGAATCCAGGGCCGGTCCGCTTGAACCCGTGGGACCGCCGCAGGCTGTGGACGCAAGGGCGACCGCCAGGACGCAGCCTGCAAAGGAAAGGAAGCTTTTGCGTTTTTTCATAGATACACTCCTCCTAAAGATTTGGTGATTACCTCCATTTCAATTGTAATTCCAGACAAGCATTTTGTAAATTTCACAATAATAACATTGCTTATCTTTTGATAACTCTTTGGCGGGTGCGGTGGGATGGAAATCCCTTCCTCGCTGCGCCGTTATGCGCGCATGTTTCCCGTTCGGAAAACAAAACGACCAGGGACCGAAAAATTATGCAGCGAAATGCGGCCGAAAGAGTCCGGAAGAAGAGAGAAACGCACCGGAAGCAGGTGAAAAAGGTAAAATTTTTTCCGCATGTTCTATAAAATACGTGAGTCTTTATGCCACGAAAAGCGGAAACGGATAATCGGACAAATTATCGCGCAAAGCGGGGGATAATGTATTTAATTCGCAGAAAATGAATTTTCAGGAACGCAATGCTGCATCTCCTCTTTACTTTATTGCTTTTTGGTGATAAAATACTCAACAATACCAAGAAGGTATTTCAACTGTTGATTTCAAGTGATGAGAGAGAAGGTAGAAATTATGAAAAAGGCGAAAGCTGGTTTGGCGCTGACCATGGTCGCGGCCCTTTTGCTCGGTATGGCCGGCTGCGGCTCTCCCACTGATACGTCGACGGACGCCGGCTCCGGCGCGGATTCCACCGCCGGTTCTTCGGCGGCTTCCAGCGGCGCGTCCTCGGGAAGCACTTCCGATCTGAACGTCATGCTCGAGACCGAGGTGGAAAGCCTGGACCCGCAGATCGCGACGGACGGCACCTCGTTTGAGGTGATCGCGGATTTCACCGACGGTCTGATGCAGATGGACGCTTCCGGCAAAGCGGTTCCCGCCGTTGCGCAAACCTACGACGTCTCCCAGGACGGCAAGACCTACACGTTCCATCTCCGCAAGGATGTGAAATGGTCCAACGGAGACCCGGTCACCGCGAAGGACTTTGTGTTCGGGTGGCAGCGCGCCGTGGATCCCGCGAACGCGAGCGAGTATGCCTATATGCTCAGCGACATTGGCCAGGTGAAGAACGCGCAGGACATCATCGACAAAAAAGCCGACAAATCCACGCTCGGGGTAAAGGCGGTCGACGACTACACGCTGCAGGTCGAGCTGAACGTGCCGGTCAGCTTCTTCCCTTCGCTGATGTATTTCCCCACCTATTACCCGATCAATGAAAAATTCTTCGAGAGCTGCGGCGGCAAGTATGGCACCAGCCCGTCGACGACGCTGTCGAACGGGGCGTTCGTCCTCGATACCTACGAGCCGGCGGCGACTTCCTTCCACCTTTCCAAGAACGACAAGTACTACGATGCCTCCAAGATCAAGCTGCCCGGCCTCAGCTACCAGGTTATCAAGGACAGCCAGCAGGCGCTGATGAGCTATCAGGCCGGAACGCTGGACACGACGCTCCTGAACGGCGACCAGGTGGACCAGGTCAAAGACGATCCTTCATATAAAAGCGTCGGCGCCGGCTACCTGTGGTATATCGCCCCCAACATCAGCAAAATTCCGGCGCTGGCCAACCAGAACCTCCGCCTTGCCATGACGTTTGCGCTGAACCGCGAGAGCATCACGGCGGACGTCCTGAAGGACGGTTCCACGCCGACCTATACGGCGGTGCCGCCGCAGTTCGCCACCGGCCCGGACGGCACGGACTTTTCCGCGGATCAGAAGAAATTCTCCGCATACTGCGCGTATGATACCGCAAAGGCGCAGGACTACTACGCAAAGGCGAAAAAAGAGCTCAATGCCTCTTCCTTCCGGTTTAAGATGACCGTTGACGCCGACGACGCCCCGCAGAAGGTTGCGCAGGTTGTCAAGGAACAGGTCGAAAAGACGCTTCCCGGCGTGACGATCGACCTTGTCGTGGAGCCGAAGAAACAGCGTGTGGAAGATATGCAGGACGGCAACTTCGAGCTTGGCCTTACCCGTTGGGGTCCGGACTACGCCGACCCGATGACATACCTCGGTATGTGGGTCACGAAGAACTCCAACAACTACGGCAGCTGGTCGAACGCCGATTACGACGCGCTCATCCAGAAATGCACTTCCGGCGACTTCTGCACAAAGCCGACGGAACGCTGGAACGCTATGTTTGACGCCGAGAAAATCGTACTCGAGCAGGCAGTCATTTTCCCGCTGTACACGCAATGCAACGCCGAGATGGTCAACTCCGGGATCACCGGCATCGAGTATCATCCGGTTGCTCTGAACCGTGTTTATAAGAATGCTTCGAAAGCAGACTCCTAAACAGGGAAAAACCGGAAATCGGACAGAAAAACGGGACCGCACAGTGGCTCTTTCGGGAGTCACTGTGCACGTTTCTATTCCCGGCAAAGCAAGCGGACTCATATTTTATTCCATGGACCGGAAGGGAAAGTGACCCGAATGAAAAAATATGCGCTCAGGCGGATTCTGCTGTCGCTGTTTACGCTTCTTGTAATCCTGCTTGTCCTGTTCGTCCTGATGCAGCTGATGCCGGGCTCGCCGTTCAACGACGAAAAACTGAACGCGGAGCAGAAGGCGAACCTTTACGCAAAGTACGGCCTTGACCAGCCGATCTTTGTACAGTTCTTCCGCTATGTGGGAAATATGCTGACGGGAGATTTCGGCGTCAGCTACAACATCTCCAAAAACACGCCGATCTCCCAGCTGATCCAGACGCGGCTCCCCATTTCCATCGCGATCGGCGGCATGGCGGTTGCGCTCGGCACGTTGGTCGGCCTCGTGCTCGGCATCATCGCGGCAATTTGGCATGACACGGTCGCGGACACCGTCGCCACAGTCATCTCGGTGATCGGCGTCTCGGTGCCGTCGTACGTCTTTGCGCTGGCGCTGAGCTACTCTTTCGGGTTCCGGCTCCGCTGGTTCCCGATGCTGTTCACAGCGAAGCAGATTTTCGCCTCCAGCGTGCTGCCGAGCGTTTCTCTTTCCATGTTCACCATGGCCTCCATTGCGCGGTTCACGCGGAGCGAAATGCTCGAGGTGCTGGGAAGCGATTACATGCTTCTGGCCGAAAGCAAAGGCATTTCCGGCCCCGCGCTCATCTTCCGCCATGCGCTGCGCAACGCGCTGATCCCGATTATCACGGTGCTCGCGCCGCTGATTGTGGATTTGATGACCGGCTCGCTCGTCGTGGAGAAAATCTTCTCGATTCCGGGCGTCGGGAGCCTGCTCGTCACGGCCATCCAGTCGAACGACTACAACGTGGTCATTTCCCTGAGCTTCATTTACAGCGCCATGTACATCGGGATTATGCTCGCCGTGGACATCCTGTACGGCATCATCGATCCGCGCATCCGTCTGGCAAAGGAGGAAAACGCATGAAAGCATCGGCACAGCAGGCGGCCGCCCCCGTGACTGACGGCACGGTTTTTTACCCGGACGACTTCGAGCTGAAAAACAACGCGGACGAGATCCGCATCGATTCGAACTTTGCCGCACAGAGCTTCTGGAAGGAAGCGAGGATCCGCTTCTGCCGCAAAAAAAGCGCCGTGTTCGGCCTCGCTATGGTCCTTCTGATTACATTGCTGGCTATTTTCGGCCCCGGGATGAACAGCTACACCTATTCCGGCCAGGACCTTTCGAGAAAAAACTTTGCGCCCCGCGTGCCGGTCCTTGAGGACATCGGCATCCTGGACGGCGGCGAGAACATTTCCACCACCACCGGCTCCAAGAAGCTGAATTACTATCAGCTCAAGAAGCTTGACAACGTTTATTACTGGTTCGGCAGCGACACGTTCGGGAGAGATATCTGGACGCGCACCTGGAGCGGCGCGCAGGTCTCGCTCATCATCGCGGTCGCAGCCGCGCTGATCGACATGGTCATCGGCATGAGCTACGGCCTGATCTCCGGCTACTTCGGCGGCAGGGTGGACAGCGCGATGCAGCGGTTCCTGGAGGTGGCGAACGGCATCCCGAGGCTCGTGATCGTCACGCTGCTCCTGCTGGTCCTGAGCCCTGGCATGTTGACCATCATCTTCGCGCTGATGCTGACGGAGTGGATCGGCATGAGCCGCATCGCGCGCGCCGAGATGCTGAAGCTCAAGGAGCAGGAATTCGTGCTCGCTTCGCGGACGCTCGGCGCCGGCAGCTTCTTCATCATTTTCCGCGAGGTCCTTCCGAACATCATCGGCCCGGTGATCACGCAGGTGATGTTCAGCATCCCGACGGCCATCTTCACCGAGGCGTTCCTCTCGTTTGTCGGCCTCGGCATCCCCGTGCCGCAGTGCTCGCTCGGCTCGCTGATCTCGGAAGGGTTCAACAGCTTTACGACGCACCCGTATCAGATCGTGCCGCCGATCGTCGTGATGGCGCTTTTGATGCTCAGCTTCAACCTTGTCGCAGACGGCCTGCGCGAGGCGCTCGACCCGAAGCTGAAGGAAATGTGAGGAGGGGCGGTATGGAAGAGCACGATAAGATCCTTTCCGTGCGCGGCCTCGACATCGCTTTCCGGACCACGGCCGGCTCCGTCCACGCGATCCGCGGCATCGATTTCGACCTCTACCGCGGCGAGACCGTCGCCATCGTGGGCGAATCGGGCAGCGGCAAGTCGGTCACGATGAAGGCCGCCATGGGCATCCTCGCCTCCAACGCGAGCGTCAAGGGGGGAACCATCCTCTTTTCCTACACGCACGCGGACGGCAGCCCGGAGACCGTGGACATCCTGAAAAAAGACAAGAAATGGATCCGCCGGCATATCAACGGGAAGCGGATGGCCATGATCTTCCAGGACCCCATGACCAGCCTGGACCCCACCATGACGATCGGCCGCCAGGTGATGGAGGGCATGATCTGGCACTTCAAGGTGACGAAGGAGGAGGCCTACCGCCGTTCGCTGAAGCTGCTGCAGGAAGTCGGCATCGTCGACGCCGAGAAGCGGATGAAAAACTATCCGCACCAGCTTTCCGGAGGCATGCGGCAGCGCGTCGTGATCGCCATCGCGCTTTCCTGCAACCCGGACCTGCTGATCTGCGACGAGCCGACCACGGCGCTCGACGTGACGATTCAGGCGATGATCCTCGAGCTGATCCGCCGCATCCAGAGGGAGCGCGGCATCTCCGTCATCTACATCACGCACGACCTCGGCGTCGTGGCCAAGGTCGCGGATTACATCGACGTCATGTACGCGGGCCGCATCGTGGAAAAGGGCACGGCGAACGAGATCTTCTACGATCCCCGGCATCCGTACACCTGGGGCCTGCTTTCCGCCATGCCGGACCTCGACACGGAGGACGAGCGCCTTTACACGATCCCCGGCTCGCCGCCGAACCTGCTTTACGAAAAGCCGGGCGACGCATTCGCGCCGCGCAACCCGTACGCGCTGAAGATCGACGACAGACTCGGCCCGCCGATGTTCCGGATTACCGACACGCACTATGCGGCCACCTGGCTGCTCGATCGGCGCGCGCCGAAAGTGGATATGCCGCCGGAGCTGCGGGCGCGCATCGCGCGCATGAAGAAGGAGGCTGGTCTGATTGCCGGCAACGAGTGATATTCCCCTCTTGAAAGTCGAGGGGCTGCGCCAGTATTTTCCCATCGACAGGAAATATACGGTCAAGGCGGTGGAGGGCGTCAGCTTCTGCATTTATCCGGGCGAGACCTACGGCCTCGTCGGGGAGTCCGGCAGCGGCAAGTCGACGATCGGCCGCAGCGTGATCCGGCTTTACACGCCCACGGCCGGGAAAATCGTTTTCGGCGGGCAGGACATCAGCGGCAAACTGACGAAGAGCCAGAAAAACCTTCTGCGGACGCAGATGCAGATGATCTTTCAGGACCCGATGGCCTCTCTCAACCCGCGCAGGAAGGTGGGGGATATCGTGGCCGAGGGGCTCGACATCCACCATATGTGCTCCGGCGCCGGGGAAAGGCGGGGCAGAGTGGAAAAGCTCCTGGAGAAAGTCGGCCTCGCGCCGGAGCACGCCGAACGGTACCCGCACCAGTTCTCCGGCGGGCAGCGGCAGCGCGTGGGCATCGCGCGCGCGCTGATCATGAACCCGAAGCTCATCATCGCCGACGAGTGCATCTCCGCGCTGGACGTTTCAATCCAGGCGCAGGTCGTCAATCTGATGCGGGACATCCAGCGCGATACCGGGACCGCCTATCTGTTCATCGCGCACGACCTCTCGATGGTGAAGTACATTTCGGACCGCATCGGCGTGCTGCACCACGGCTATCTGCTGGAGACCGGCACGAAGGACGAGATCTTCGAGCATCCTGTCCATCCCTACACGAAAAGTCTGCTTTCCGCGATCCCGTCCCCGAACCCGATCGTCGAGAAAAAGCGGACGGCGCTCTCCTACGACTATGCCGCGTCGGGGATCGACTATGCCAAGGGGACCGACCATCTGGTCGGCGGCACGCACCATATCAGGTGCACGGACAAAGAATTCGGGGAGTGGGCCTGACCTGCCGGTCCGCTGTTCCCGAAAGCGAAGGGGCGTCGGCAAATTTGCCGGCGCCCCCCTTGCACTTCCGGCGGCAAAGCTCGTTTCAAGGCTTTGCCGTCCGTTTTTTATTTCAAGCGGAAGCCGTCCCGAGAGACCCGCGGGGCCGTCACGACGGCTCGAACTGGCTGTTGTACAGCATGGCGTAAAAGCCGCCCTTCGCGAGCAGCTCCTCGTGCCGGCCGCGCTCGATGATGCGCCCGTCGCGCATCACGAGGATCAGGTCCGCGTTGCGGATCGTGGAAAGCCTGTGTGCCACCACGAAGCTGGTCCTTCCGCGCATGAGCTTGTCGAAGGCCTTCTGGATGCAGGCCTCGGTGCGCGTGTCGATCGACGACGTGGCCTCGTCGAGAATGAGCATCGGCGGGACGGCGAGCATGACTCTCGCAATGCACAGGAGCTGCTTCTGGCCGGCCGAGAGGCCGTCTCCGTCTTCCCCGATCACGGTGTCGTACCCCCGCGGCAGGCGCTGGATGAATCCGTGCGCGAAAGCTTCTTTGGCCGCGGCTTCCACTTCCTCCCCGGAGGCGTCCGGCTTTCCCATCGCGATGTTTTCCCGCACGGTGCCGTGCTTGAGCCAGGTGTCCTGCAGCACCATCCCGTAGGAGCCGCGCAGGCTGCTTCTCGTCACGCTCCGGATATCGTGCCCGTCCACGCGGATAGTGCCGGAGTCCACGTCGTAGAACCGCATGAGCAGGTTGATGAGCGTGGTCTTGCCGCATCCGGTGGGCCCCACGATCGCAATGCGCCGGCCCGGCTCCGCTTCCAGGTCCAGCCCCTCGATGAGAGGTTTGTCCGGGCGGTAGGAAAAGCGGACGTTCCGGAGCGCGACGTTTCCCCGCACGTCTTTCAGCACCGCCGCACCGTCCGCGTCGGCGGGCTCCTCTTTTTCGTCGATGAGGTCGAACAGGCGCTGCGCGCAGGCCACCGAATTCTGCATCTCCGTCACGACGCCGGAGATTTCGTTGAACGGCTTCGCATACTGCGAGGCGTAGCTGAGGAACGCGGTGAGCTGCCCCACCGTGATCCCGCCGCCCAGGGCGGAAAGCGCGCCGGATATGCCAACGCCGGCGTAAACGAGGGCGTTGACGAAGCGCGTCGACGGGTTCGTGACGGACGAATAGAACACCGCCTTGAAGCTGGCCCTGCGCAGGTCCTCGTCGGCGGCGTTGAATTTGCCGCACACCTTCTCCTGCATGTTGAAAGCCTCGACGCAGGACTGGCCGCCGACCATCTCCTCCACGATCGCCGTCATGGCGCCGCGCTTCACGGACTGGTCCCGGAAATGGACGTAGCTCTTTCTGGCGATGAATCCGGCCGCGAAGATGGACAGGGGCGTGATGCAGATCACGACCAGCGTGATGAAAGCGCTGAGCCGGAACATGAACGCGAGCGTCATCAGTATGGTCAGCACGCCGGTGAAAAGCTGCGCGAAGCCCATGAGCAGGCCTTCGGAGAACTGGTCCACGTCGGTGATGACGCGGCTCACCACGTCCCCGTGGCTGTGCGAGTCGACGTAGCGCAGCGGGAGCTTCTGCAGCTTTGCGAAAGCCGCGACGCGCAGATCCCGCACGATGCCGTAGGCCACGCGGTTCGTGAGGGCCGTCATGCACCACTGGAAAGCCGCGGTGCTTCCCAGAACGAGGCACATTTTCGTCAGGATTTCACCGAGAACGGGGAAATTCACCTTCCCTTTTCCGAGGATGGCGTCCACCGCCTGCCCGGTGAGCACGGGGATCGTCAGGGTGGTCGTCACGACGGCCACGGCCAGCACGAGGCTCAGGATCAGCATCGGGGCGTACGGCTTCATCAGGCCGAGGATGCGCCGCACGGTTCCCCGGCGCGCGGAGCTTTTTGCTTTTTTCATGCCCCGAGCGCCTCCTTTTCCGATAGTTGCGACAGGCAGATCTCCCGGTAAAGCCCGCAGCTTTTCAAAAGCTCCGCGTGGCTGCCGCACCCCGCCATGCGGCCGTCGTCAAGCACGAGGATGCGGTCGGCGTTCCGGATCGTGGCGACCCTCTGCGAGATGAGAAAGACGGTGGTTCCGGCGCAGTCGCTCCGGATGGCTTTGCGCAGGGCCGCGTCGGTCGCGAAGTCCAGGGCGGAGGAGGAGTCGTCGAGAATCAGGATCCGCGGTTTTCCGGCGAGAGTGCGCGCGATGGAAAGCCTCTGCTTCTGGCCGCCGGAAAAGTTTTTGCCGCTCTGCTCCACGGCCGAGCCGAGCCCCTTTTCCTTGGAGGCGATCACGTCCGCCGCCTGCGCCGTGCGCGCGGCCTGCGTCAGCTCGCCGTCCCCGGCCGTTCCGTCCCCCCAGCGGAGGTTGTCCCCGATCGTGCCGGAGAACAGGCGGGCGTTCTGTTCCACGATGCCGACGAGCTTCCGCAGCGATCTCACGGTATATTCCCTGACGTTTCTCCCGCCTATGACGACCTCGCCCCGCCCGGCGTCGTAAAACCGCGGGATCAGGTTGGCTATGGTGGTCTTGCCGGAGCCGGTGCCGCCGATGATGCCGACGGTCTCGCCGGGCGCCGCACGGAAGCTGATGTCGCTGACCGATTCGGACGCGGCGCCCGGGTACGCGAAGCCGACGTTCCGGAATTCCACCGAGGGTTCCGCCTCCGTGGCGTCCAGCGTGCCGTCCTCCATGGAGTTTTGGATCGCGAACACCTCGTTGATGCGCTTCGCGCACGCCGAAGCCTTGGCGAGCAGGATGATGAGGTTCGCGAGCTTGATCAGCTCGACCAGGATCTGGGAGATATAATTGACCAGGGCGACCACCTGCCCCTGCGTCAGGTCGCCCGCGTCTACATGGACGGCGCCCGTCCGCAGGACGGCGGCCAGGCCCAGGTTGACGGCCGCGTAGGTCAGCGGATTCATGAGCGCGGATATCCTGCCCACCCTGACCTGCTCCCCCGCCAGGTCCTCGGCCGCCGAGCGGTAAGCCGCTTTTTCCGGTTCCTCCCTGCGGAAGGCGCGGATCACCCGCACGCCCTCCAGGTTTTCGGAGGTCTTCAAAAGCAGCCCGTCCAGCTTTTTCTGGACGGATCTGTACAGTTTGACGGTGCTTCGCATGATGAAAAACACGATCACGAACAGCGCGCAGATCACGCCGGTGAAAAGGAGGCCCTCGTCTCCCTTGATCCGGTACGCCATCAGCATGGCGCCGAACACGATGAAAGGGGAGCGCAGGACGAGGCGGAAAAACATGTTGACCCCGTTCTGGATCTGGTTGGAGTCGCTGGTCATCCGGGTGACGAGGGTGGCCTGCCCGATCCCGTCCGTTTCGGCGCGGGAAAGCCCCATGATATGGCGGAACAGGTCGTCGCGCAGCGCGGTTCCGAATCCGGCCGCGGCCTTTGAGGAATAGTACTGCGCGGTGACGGCGCTGCACAGCCCGACGAGCCCCATGGCGACGAGCAGCGCGCCGCGGCCGTAAATGTAGCCGCGGTCGTTTCCGGCGATGCCCCTGTCGATGATGTCGGCCACGACGAGCGGGACCAGAAGCTCGAACGCGGCTTCCAGAAGCTTGAAAATGGGGGAGAGCACGGATTCTTTGAGATAGCCCTTCAGATACCTTGACAGTTTCAGCATATGCGTTTCTCCCGCCGTTCAGAAATACGGCGGCCCCTTTCACAAATGGCGCCCGGCCCTGCCGGCGCGGTATTATTATGGACCGGCGGGGCCGTTCTTAATAAGGGAAAGCGCTTTTTCGGCCGTCCGCTCGGAACAGACGGTTCCCACCGGCCCCGCGGGAACGGTTACGCCCGCGCGCCGCTTTTCCGTTTGCAGAGCAGAAACAGCAGGACCGCGCAGGCCGCCATGGAAAGCGGCATGATCCAGAAGCTGGTGTGGAACCCCGCCAGGTCCACCAGGCGGCCGAAGCCCGCGTTGAAGCCGATATCGGCCAGGGACGCGACGCTGAGCAGCGTCCCGCATACGCCGGAGGAGACCTCCGCCGGCCAGAGCAGCGATACGCTGAACACGAGCGTGGGGTACAGGATCGAGAAAAAGACGCCGCTTGCCGCCAGCAGCCACAGGCCGCCCGCGCCCAGCAGGACGCCGGCGGCGTACAGGACCGCGGCCGCCGCCGAAAAGAGCTTCATGCAGCGGAAGACGCCGAGCCGGTCCGTCAGCGGGCTGAACAGGAACCTCCCGCCCATGACGCAGGCGAAAAACGCCGCCGTATAGCCCGCCGCGGTTCCCTGCGGCAGGGAAAACTCGGACATCGCGTAGCTGACCAGCCAGTTCATCACGCCGTGCTCCGCGATGAAGTAAAAACCGAAGATCAGCAGCATGGCCAGAAAAGTGCGGTTTACCCGGACTTTGACGGGCGGGACGCGCTTTACTGCGGCGGACTTCTGCGGAAAGCGGCAGAAAAGGATCACCCCCATTGCGGCGACCCCCAGGCAAAGCAGGAGAACGTTGACCGCGCGCCAGGCGCCGAACCCGGTGACGCGGCTCCCCGCAATGCCCTGGCTGCTCACGGTGCCGATGCCCTGCACGAAAAACAGCACGTTCACCAGCGTGGCGGGCGACGACGCGAACAGGAGCGGGGTGGTGAGGGTGACGGCGGTGCCCAGAAGCGTGGACGCCCCCAGGGCGAAAAACATTCCCGCCAGCAGGCAGGGGTAGCTGTCCGTCAGCGCGAAAAGGCAGACCGCGGCCGCCCATACCAGCCCGCAAAGGAGGACGGCCGGTTTGCGCGGGGCGCGGTCCAGCACTTTTCCGCCGAAGAACAGGAAGACGAAATTGCCCGCGTAGCTTGCGGTGACGACCATGGAAACCTGCGACATGCTCAGCGCGAAATGGGCCTTGAAAACGGGCGCGAGCACGCCGCGCAGCGCATCGCTGGCGCCCAGCACGGCCATCAGGACCGCGAACGCGGCGTAAAGGATCTTGGAGTTTCTGCTTTTCGTCATGGTTCGGGCAGCGGCCTTTCCCGCCCGGGCCTGCCGCGCCGGGCAAAACGGGCGCAATCGTTCAGAATCATTCGGTTATTCCTCCTCGTCTGGATGCGGCGGCCTCCCGGCCGCTACCGTTCTACGGTCGTGGTGCCCGCGCGCAGCGGAATCCTCCTGCCGCCGAGCGCCAGCGTCGCGTCGCGCGGAACGGTTACGGTGATCCGCGTCCTGTCCCAGAAAACGGTGATCCCGCCGTGGGAGGCGCGCACCCAGTCGAGCTCTTTCAGGAAGACCGGCGCGATGACGAGCTCCTTCTCGTCGCAGCGGATGCCGGCCAGCGAACGGTAGAACCACAGGTCCACCTCGCTGAACATATGGTGGTTCAGCGAGTTTTTCATCTCCCAGTCCTCGCAGAGCGTGGTCATCCCGTGGTTGATCCAGTCCGCGTAGCTCGGGTAGGTCGGGTTCGTGACCATCTTGTAGAGCACCTCGCCGTATCCGCGGTCCGAAAGCGCCCGGAAGATATATTTGGTCCCGAGGATGCCGCAGTCGATGTGATACCCGTTTTGCTCCACGAGCTCCGCGAGCCGCCTGGCCGCGGCGGGCTCCTCCTCCGGCTCGAGCAGCCCCTGCGTCAGCGCGCAGGCCAGCGAGGTCTGCCCTTCCGGAACGGGAAGGCCGTTCCGCACGAATTTTGCGCGGAAAGCCCCGCGCACGCGCTCCGCGAGCCTGCGGTACGGCTCTGCGTCTTTGCCGACGGCTTCCGCCCCTTCCGCCATCGCCCTCGCGTCGGCGTAATAATAGGCCGTGTCGGTGATCGCGGTGGGACAAACGGCGGTTTTTTCCGGCGCGCACCAGTCGCCGAGGCCGAAGTCCACGATGCCGTCCTCCTCCATCGTGCCGAGGAACGAAAGGTAGCGCTCCATGCAGTCCCACATGCCGCGCAGGAGCCTGTCGTTCTTCTCGTACCGCCAGACGTAGAGAGGGATCAGGATCAGCGCGCTGTCCCAGGCGGGGCCGCTGCCCCAGTTGAAACCCCAGCCGCCGGTCGGCACGATGCCGGGCACCGCGCCGTTCGGCCTCTGCACGTCGCGGAAGTCGCCGAGCCATTTTTCATACGCGGCCGTCATATCGAAGTTCATCAGCGCCTGCTCGCTGGAAAGCAGCGCGTCGCCGGTCCAGCCGTTCTGCTCGCGGTGCGGGCAGTCGGTGGGCACGCTGTGGAAATTCGTCAGCGTCGACCAGCGGCTGGCCGAATGGATGCGGTTCAGCATCCCGTCGCTGCAGGAAAACTCCCCCGCGGAGGCAAGGTCGGTGTGCACCACGCGGGCGGCGATCTCAAAATCGTCCGGCGCGCCGGTCACCTCCACATAGCGGAACCCGTGGTAGCAGAAATGCGGTTCCCATTCTTCCCAGCCGCTTCCGGCGCAGATGTACTCGTCGCAGTGGGAAAGCTCATAGCTGCGGTTGAAGCTGTCGATCCTCTCCGTGTCCAGCTTTCCCTCGGGCGTGATGCGCTCGGAATAGCGAAGCGAAACCTTCCGCCCGGCTTCCCCCCTGACGCGGATCTTCGCCCATCCGCTCAGGTTCTGATTCGTGTCGTAGACGCGGGGGAAGATCTCCTTCATCGGCAGCGTCTCCACCACGCGGATGGGGGGGAGCGCGGCCTCCTTCAGAATGCCGCCGGGGCCGCGGCAGACGAACGCGGCCGGCCACGCGCCGTCGTCGAAGCCCGGCCGGTCGAAGCCCGTCTGCTCAAGGCGCGCGTCGTACCGTTCCCCGCAGCGGACGTGGTTGAACACGGCGGGGCCGCCGAAGCTTTTCCAGTGGGAATCGGAGACCACCGTGACGGTTTCTCCCGTTTCGAGCGTGACGGACAGGGAAAAAATCAGTTTGGGGTGGTGCCGCCAGGGCGCTTTCTCAAAGTCCCACGTCTCGGAGATGTCGTTGTACCATCCGTTCCCGAGCATGACGCCGGCGGCGTTGCGGCCCTCGCGCAGCAGGCCGGTCACGTCGTAGGTGCAGTAGAGCACCGTCGCGTCGAACCGGGTGAGCGGCGTCGTCAGCACGTCGCCGGTCACGGGGGCGCCGTTCAAAGTCGTCACGCCGTAGCCCAGCCCGCAGACGGAGAGCTCCGCGCGGCGCGGTTTGCCGGGGAGCGTGAATTCCTTCCGAAACAGGGGGGAGGCGTTCTTGGTGTCGGCGGCGGCGATCCACCTTGCCCTTGGATCCATCATGATTGAAATCCTTCTTTCCAGTGATATTCGGCGGTGCGGGTTCCCGGGGGTTGCCGGGCCCGGGGCCCGCATCCTTTTCCGTGCGTTTTGGTTGCATCGCACCTATCATACCGTACCGGGCCGCAAGAAACAAGACAAAAATCGATATTCCGCGCGGCAAAACGGCGGCGGAAAAATATTTTCCATTTTTCCGCCGCAAGGCGGGATTTTATGGTAAACTTGATGGGAAATCCGGCCGCGGCGCTTTCCCTGCCGGGGAAGGAAGACGAATCGCCGGCGAAAGGGGAAAAGGCGAAAGCCGGAAATTTTTGAAGGAGGATGCGGACATGGGTTTTAAAATCGGGGTGATGGCGGATTCCTTCCGCCTGGACATCGACAGCGACTTGGAGAAAGCCCGGGAGGTCGGCGCGCAGGGCGTGCAGATTTACGCGACGCACGGGGAGATGTCGCCGGACGGGATCACGGAGGCGGGCATCGCGGAGAAGAAGAAAAA
>DHAI01000040.1:23785-23993 GCA_002397355.1 Ruminococcaceae bacterium UBA4958
CCGGAAGAGAACGCGTGGAGGGTGGAAAAGTCGGAGCGCGTGGTCGATCTGGCCGCCAAGTTCGGCTGCCATGTGGTCACGACGCACATCGGCAAGGTCCCGCAGGACAAATCCGACCCGGTTTACACCGTCATGAAAAGCGCCTGCCGTGAGCTCGGAGCCTACGCTTCGGCGAAAAACGTCACGTTCGCCATCGAGACGGGGCCGG
>DHAI01000040.1:24215-24585 GCA_002397355.1 Ruminococcaceae bacterium UBA4958
CGGCGTCAACCTCGATCCGGCGAACCTTGTGATGGACGCGCAGGACGACCCCGTGAAGGCGGTGGACACGCTTGCTCCCTACATCGTCCACACGCACGCGAAGGACGGGGTTCGCCTGAGCGAAGAGGACCCGGCGCATCCGGGCGAGGTCTGCCGCGAGGTTCCCCTGGGCGAGGGCGGCGTGGATTACGACCGCTATCTTGCGGCGCTCAGGCGCGTCGGGTACAACGGGTATCTGACCATCGAGCGCGAGGTCGGCGACCACCCGTACGAGGATATCCACAAGGCCGTCGAATTTCTGAAAAGCAAAATCTGAGCGCGCCGAAAAGCCCGGCTGCGGGCGCGTTCCAAAGACGGCGGGCGCCGCGGA
>DHAI01000040.1:24728-27786 GCA_002397355.1 Ruminococcaceae bacterium UBA4958
GGGAAACTGTCCTTCCCGCGGCGCCCGCCTTTTGCGGAGAAAATCAGTCCCTTTTCACCGTTCCGCCGTCGTTGCGGAACGGGAGCACGGCGCCCGCCAGATCGACAAGACCGCCCCCGCTGTCCGCGAGGACCGCCCCTCCCGAGGGGATCCCGAAGCCCCGCGCTCCCGGCCCCAGCAGACGCAGGGCCGTTTTCAGCTCCCTCCAGTCTTCGTCCTCCGCGTGCGTGTCGAAGACGGTGGGTATGAAACCGAGGCAGTCGAACAGGGAGGCCGTCGAGTCGTCGCCTTCCCTGTCCCAATGGACCCAGTGCGTTCCCATCATGATGCTGCCGGCCGAAAGGCCGAGAAACGCCGTCCCGCGGTCGAACAGGCCGCGCAGCACGCGGTCCGTCCCGTGCAGCGCGAGCCATTTCATGCCGTCCTCCACCTCGCCGCCGGAAAGGAACACCGCGTCGGCGGATTGCAGAGCCCGTTCCGCCGCGCCCGCGTCGGCATCCTCCGCGGCGAGAGGGATCAGCCGCGTTTCCCCCGCGCCGGCATCTTTCAGCAGCGTCTTCATATGAAGAAAGAAGGACTCGTCGTCTCCGTTCGCCGCGCCCACATAGGCCACGGACGGGTGCGGCACGCCGCAGGCGCCGAGGCCCCGGGCGAGGCAGCGGACGATGACGGCGCGGTCCGACGGCCGGCCGCCCGCGATGCAGGTTGCGCAGTGCGTTCCGCTCATGCGAACAGCTCCTCCTGGTTGAATTTGAAATCCGCGTACGTCCTGCGGTATTTGAAAGAAGGCCCGGGCAGAAGGTCGGGAACGGCGCGGACGGTGAATTCCCCGTTGCGGCCGTAAAGCGACGCCAGCTCCCCGCGGGCCCGCTCCGCGGCTTCCTTCGGATTTTCCGCCTTCACCAGCAGCTCGCAGACGCCCGGCGCGCTTTGCGCGAGGCTGTAATCCCGCAGCCCGGGGATGAGGGAAAGGCGGTCGTCCAGCGCTTTCGTCGTCACCAGGCCCCCGTCGGCCGTAAAGGTGGCGTTTCCCGTCCTGCCCTCCACGGCGTCCGCGATCAGCCCGAGGGCGCGCCCGCAGCGGCAGGTTCCCCGGTGCAGGCGCACCAGGTCGCCCGTGTCGAAGCGGACGATGGAGTTCCACGGGTTCCCGAACGTCGTCACGAGGATGCGCCCGAGTTCCGGGCCGCCGTACCGCTCTTTGAGCGGCTGGAAGTCGACGCGGCAGTACGCCGTGTTCTGGTGGAGCAGGCCGCCTTCGCACTGCTCCAGCACGAATCCGGTCTCCGTGCTGCCGAAGGAGCTGACGAACGCGGACGAGGGAAAAGCCTTCCGGATGGCCGCGAGATGGATCTTCGAGGCAAATTCGTAGGTGAAGATGATGACCGGGGGCCGGTACAGCTCCCTGCCGCCGTCCAGCGACCAGAACGCCAGGCGCGCCAGCAGCGAGGGATTGGCCTCCAGGACCTCGGGGCGGAATTCCTCCAGTTCGCGCGCCATGCGCTCGAGATGGCGCGGCTGCCACTGAAGAAGATTCGTCTTTTCATTCAGGTACAGCGTCCGCCCCACGACGCGGTGGTCCGTCGGCAGATCTTCCTCGCAGGCAATGCCGATGTTCTGCGCGCCGGCAAGCTCCGCCTTGCGCGCGGGATAGGGCAGCGCCGCCGTGTGCGCGTTCAGCTTCCAGGACGCCTCCTCCGACCGGTTCCACCAGCCCTGGTCCCAGAGGTTGACGACCTTTTCCTCCGTCGTGCCGCTGGTGAACGTGTATTCGATCTCGCCGGAAGCGAGGGCCGCCGCCGCGTCGCGGCCTTCCGGCACGAGCCCGTCCGGGAACGCCTCCCGCATCATCCGCTTCGTCAGCTTCGGCATCGCCGCGTACCGCTCGTCCACGGGCGCCCCGGGTCCGGGGTCGCGCGCGCTCCATCCGCGGTAGGCCGGAACCGCGCGCAGGGCGGTTTCCAGCGCAAGCCGCGATTTTTCCTCGTAATCTTCCGGGTAGCAATATCGTTCCGCCAAATTCAAAATTCCCCGCTCCTTTTCAATATCCGCCGGTTCCGCGCGGCGGAGCCCGCTTTTTTCTTCCGTCCTAATCATAACCCCGCGCGGAATGCAAAATCAAGCGGGGGACGCCGTCGCTGCAAAAAACAATCCCCGCGGGAATTTTTGGGATCCGGGCTACGGCATGAAAATTATCCGCGGATATTCCGGAAAAACATTGACAAACGATTTTGAAAGTGGTAGTATCAAAAAAATGCCAGAAGGAAGGGAGACCTTCATGAACACCCTGATTCGGAACGCGCTTGTTTTCCGCGGCGGTTCGCCCGCAAAGGAAGACCTGTTTTTGAAGGACGGTATTGTTTCCGATTTTCGTCCATGTATTCCTCCCGTTCCCGGCGAAACCATTTACGATTTCAGCGGATGCGTTTTATTTCCCGGTTTCTCAGATGTTCACGTTCATCTGAGGGAACCGGGATTTTCTTATAAAGAGACGATCCGCACGGGAACGGCGGCGGCGGCGCACGGCGGCTTCACGGACGTCTGCGCCATGCCGAACCTGCGGCCGGTGCCGGACTGCGCCGCCAATCTCGAGCCGGAGCTGGAAGCCGTGCGGCGGGACGCGCTCGTGCGCGTGCATCCCTACGGCAGCGTCACCGTCGGCGAAAAACAGGCCGCGCTCTCCGCCATGGAGGAGCTTGCGCCGCGGGTGGTCGCGTTTTCCGACGACGGCGTGGGCGTGCAAAGCGCGGAGATGATGGAATCCGCGATGCGGAAGGCGAAATCCCTCGGGAAGATCGTCGCGGCGCACTGCGAGGTCGATTCGCTGGTGCGCGGCGGCGTCGTCCACGCCGGCCGCTACGCCCGGGAGCACGGGCTGCCGGGCATTTCCTCCGAGAGCGAGTGGCGCGAGGTGGAGCGCGACCTGGACCTCGTGCGGAAGACCGGCTGCGATTACCATGTCTGCCACGTTTCCACGAAAGAGAGCGTCGCTCTCATCCGCAAAGCGAAAGCGGAGGGCCTGCCCGTGACCTGCGAGACCGCGCCCCATTACCTGCTC
>DHAI01000040.1:27899-30385 GCA_002397355.1 Ruminococcaceae bacterium UBA4958
ACCATTACCTGCTCCTCTGCGAGGACGACCTGCGGGACGACGGCCGCTTCAAGATGAATCCGCCGCTGCGCGGCGCGGAGGACAGGGCCGCGCTGCGGGAGGGGCTGCTCGACGGAACGATCGATATGGTCGCCACGGACCACGCGCCGCACGCGGCGGAGGAAAAGGCGGGCGGCCTGCGAAAGAGCAAGAACGGCGTGGTCGGCCTGGAAACGGCGTTTCCCGTCCTTTATACCGGCCTGGTGAAAACCGGCCTGATCCCGCTGGAAAAGCTGCTTGCGCTGATGAACGGAAACCCGCGCCGGCGCTTCGGCGTCGGGGGCGTCCTGGAGATCGGAAAGCCGGCCGACCTGGTGGTGTGGGACCTGAACGCCGAATATGCCGTAGACCCGGAGCGCTTCCTTTCCCGGGGAAGGGCCACGCCCTTCGCGGGCATGCGCGCGTTCGGGAAATGCCTGCTCACCATGGCCGGCGGTCGGACCGTCTGGCGGGAAGGAGTGCGGAGAGCATGAGGAAAGGCTTGTTTGCGGTCGAGGCCAACCGGAAGATTGCGCGGGGGACTTACGAGATGATCCTTTCGGGAGACACGGGCGCGTTCACGGCGCCCGGCCAGTTCGCGGATCTCGCGCTGCCCGGCTTTGCCCTGCGCCGGCCGTTTTCCGTCTGCGACCTGCAGGGGGACCGGATGACGCTGGTCTACAAGGTCGTAGGGAAGGGGACGGAGCGGATGGCGCGCCTGGGGCGCGGCGATGTGCTCGACATCCTGACGGGGCTCGGCAACGGATACGACCTCGCCCGCTCCGGGCAGACGCCGCTGCTGGCCGGCGGCGGCTCCGGAATCCCGCCGCTCTACCTGCTCGCAAAGCGGCTGCTCGAGCGGGGGAAAAAGCCGAAGGCCGCGTTCGGCTTCAACACCGCCGCGGAAGTCTTTTACGAGGACGAGTTCCGCGCGCTCGGCGTGCCGGTCGTCACGGCGACGGCCGACGGCACCCATGGCGAGAAGGGCCTTGTGACCGACGCGATCAAGCGCTGCGGCGGCTTCGACTCCGTGTTCTGCTGCGGCCCCGAGCCGATGCTCCGGGCGGTATACGACGCGGCGGACGTGCCGGGGCAGTTCAGCTTCGAGGCGCGCATGGGCTGCGGCTTCGGGGCGTGCATGGGCTGCTCCGTGAAGACGAAGAACGGATACAAACGCATCTGCCGGGACGGGCCGGTGCTGGAAAGGGGGGAGATCCTGTGGCGGACACAAGGGTGACGCTGAGCGGACTCGCGCTTGACAACCCGGTCATCGCCGCGAGCGGCACGTTCGGCTACGGCGCGGAATTCGCCCGGTGGTACGACCTGAACGTCCTCGGCGGCATTTCCATCAAGGGGACTACGGCGGAGGAACGCTTCGGCAACCCGCTGCCGCGCGTCGCGGAGTGCACGGGCGGGATGCTCAATGCCGTCGGGCTGCAGAACCCCGGCGTGAAGGCCGTGTGCGAACGGGAGCTGCCGGCCCTCGCGAAGGTTTTCCGCAAGCCTGTTCTGGCGAATATCAGCGGATTTTCCGTAGAGGAATACGTCCGGTGCGCCGAGGCGCTGGACGCACAGCCGAACGTCGGCATCCTCGAGATCAACGTGAGCTGCCCGAACGTGCGCGGCGGCGGCATGAGCTTCGGCACGGACCCCCGCGCGGCGGCGGCGGTCACGCGGGCGGTGAAGAAGGCTGCGAAGAAGCCGGTGTATGTGAAGCTTTCCCCGAACGTGACGGACATCGCCGCGATCGCGAAGGCCTGCGAGCAGGCGGGAGCGGACGGGATCTCTCTCATCAACACCGTCCTTGCCATGCGCATCAGCCTGAAAACGCGCAGGCCCGTCCTCGCCAACAAAACGGGCGGCCTTTCCGGCCCGGCCGTTTTCCCGATTGCGGTGCGCATGGTATATGAGGTTTACGAAGCGGTGAAAATACCGATTATCGGGATGGGCGGCGTTTCCTGCGCGGAGGACGTGATCGAGATGATGCTGGCGGGCGCTTCGGCGGTGCAGGTGGGCGCGGCCAACCTCCGCGATCCGTTCGCCTGCAGGGAGATCGTGAAGGCGCTGCCGGGAACTATGGAAAAATACGGGATCGGCTCGCTGCGTGACGTGATAGGAGGCGCTCATTAAAAGATGGCGAAAGACGTGATCGTGGCCTGCGATTTCCCGACGAAGGCAGAGACGCTCGATTTTCTGGGCCTTTTCGGGGAAACCAGGCCGTTCGTGAAGGTCGGCATGGAGCTTTTCTACGCCGAGGGGCCGGATATCGTGCGCGAGCTGAAAGCGCGCGGCCATAAAATCTTCCTCGACCTGAAGCTGCACGACATCCCCAACACGGTGCGGCGGACGATGGCGGTGCTCAGTTCGCTGGGAGCGGATCTATGCAACGTGCACGCGGCGGGCACCTCCGCGATGATGCGTGCGGCGCTGGAGGGGCTCGTTCGCCCCGACGGCACGCGCCCGCTGCT
>DHAI01000040.1:30607-39697 GCA_002397355.1 Ruminococcaceae bacterium UBA4958
GCCGGCCTGGACGGCGTGGTCTGCTCGCCGCTGGAGGCCGGCGCGGTGAAGGCACGCTGCGGCGCCGGCTTCCTCACCGTGACGCCCGGCGTGCGGTTCGCGGAGAACGCCGCCGACGATCAGGCGCGCGTCGCCACGCCGGCGCGCGCCCGGGAACTGGGCAGCGACTATATCGTCGTCGGCAGGCCCGTCACGGCTGCCGCGGACCCCGCGGCAGCCTACCGACGCTGCTTCGAGGAATTTACAGGCCGGAAGGAAGAGGAGAAAATATGAGCAAAGAAATCGCGAGGGCGCTGCTCTCCATCGGCGCGGTCGTCGTCCGCCCGGACGAGCCGTTCACCTGGGCAAGCGGCATCCAAAGCCCCGTTTACTGCGACAACCGCCTTACGCTCACCGCTCCGCAGGTGCGCACCCAGGTGGAAAACGGCCTCGCCGCGCTGGTGCGGGAGAAATTCCCGCAGGCTGAGGCGCTGATGGGCACGAGCACGGCGGGCATCGCGCACGCCGCCATCGCGGGCCACATCCTGGGTCTGCCGATGGGGTACGTGCGCGGCAGCGCGAAAGACCACGGCAGGAAAAACCGCATCGAGGGAAAGCTCGTCCCGGGCGAGAAGGTCGTGGTGGTGGAGGATCTCGTCTCCACGGGCGGCAGCGTGCTGGAGGTCGTCGACGCGCTGCGCGGGGCCGGCGCGCGGGTGCTCGGCGCCGTGTGCATCTTCACCTACCGGACCGGGATCGCGCAGGAGCGCTTCCGCGCCGCGCAGCTGCCCGTTTACAGCCTGACGGACCTGGACGAGCTTGCCGAGGCCGCCGCGGAGGACGGCCGCATCCCGCGGGACAGGATCCGGCAGGTGCTAACGTTTCGGGACAGCCTTTCCGACCGCTGACGAAAGGCAAGAAGGAGGACGGATCATATGAAGAAAGACTTAATCAGCATCAGCGACCTTTCCACCGGCGAAATCATGGAATTGATCCATACGGCGCAGGACATCATCGCCGACCCGGACAAATACTGCGAGAAGTGCAGGCGCAAGAAGCTTGCGACGCTCTTTTTCGAGCCTTCCACCCGGACGCGCCTCAGCTTCGAGGCGGCCATGCTGGAGCTGGGCGGCAGCGTGATCGGCTTCTCGCAGGCGGCGGCTTCCAGCGCCGCAAAGGGCGAGAGCGTGGCGGACACCGCGCGCACGGTCAGCTGCTACGCCGACATCATCGCGATGCGCCACCCGAAGGAGGGCGCGCCGCTCGTGGCGGCGGAGGCCTGCCCCATCCCCGTCATCAACGCGGGCGACGGCGGCCACAACCACCCTACCCAGACTCTGACCGACCTGCTGACCATCTACCGCGAAAAAGGGCGTTTCGACCACCTGAAGATCGGCTTCTGCGGCGACCTGAAGTTCGGCCGCACCGTGCATTCGCTCATCACCGCCATGTCCCGCTACGAGGGCGTGAGCTTCGTGCTTATCTCGCCGGAGGAGCTGCGCGTGCCGGATTATATCCGCACGGACGTGCTGGAGCGGAACGGCATTCCCTATAAGGAGACGGAAAACTGGAGCGACATGCCGGGCCTCGACATCCTCTATATGACGCGGGTGCAGCGCGAGCGCTTTTTCAACGAGGCGGATTACCTCCGGCTGCGCGACGTGTTCATCCTGACGGAGGATAAGCTCGCCGGCGCAAGGCCGGACCTCTGCATCATGCATCCGCTGCCGCGCGTCAACGAAATCGCGCGCGCCGTGGACGCGGATCCGCGCGCGTGCTACTTCAAGCAGGTCCTGAACGGAAAGTTCATCCGCATGGCGCTGATCCTGAAGCTTCTCCGGATCGGCTGAGAAAGGGGAAAAAAGCATGACGATCGACTCCATCATCAACGGCATCGTCCTCGACCATATCCCGGCGGGCAAGAGCATGGAGATTTACAAGATCCTCAATCTGTCCAGGCTCGACTGCCAGGTGGCCATCATCAAGAACGCCGTCAGCCGCAAGCTCGGCCGCAAGGACATCATCAAGATCGACTCGATCCTCGACGTCGACCTCAGCGTGCTCGGCTATATCGGCCCGGGCATCACCGTGAATATCGTGCATGACGGCAGGATCGCGGAGAAACGCAGCCTGTCCCTTCCCGACGAAGTCCGCGACGTGATCCGGTGCAAAAACCCGCGCTGCATCACCTCCGTGGAGCAGGAGCTGCCGCAGGTCTTCTGCCTTGCCGACCGCGAGCACGGCGTTTACCGCTGCAAATATTGCGAGGCTCCGGCCGAACGGGAAAAATACTGAGAAAACCGCCGGGAGATTGCGGGACGCCGCAACGGGAAAAAGCGCCGCCTGCCATCTGTGGCAGGCGGCGCTTTTTGCGGTTTCCGGTGCTTCGCGGCGTCGATTCGTGCTCAAAGGCCCGCACCGCGCCGGGGAAAACGGTCAGCCGGGTTTGCTGTCCCCGCATACCCGCAGCATCTGGTATCCAATGCCGATATGCGTCTGGATATACTTCGGGCGGGAAGGCGTTTTTTCGATTTTTTTCCGGAGAGTCGCCATGAAGACGCGCAGGGCGGAAACGCCGCTGGAGTAATCGCCCCAGATTTCGTGCAGGATATAATTGTGCGTCAGCACCTTGCCGACGTTTTTCGCAAGAAGGCAGAGCAGCTTGTACTCGATCGGCGTCAGGTGGATTTCCTCGCCGCCCATCCGGACGGTTCCCGCGGCGTAATCGATCCGCAGGTCGCCGTTCGTGAAGACGGTGGAGTCCCGCGGCAGCCTCTCCCTGTCGTAGCGGACGCGGCGCAGGCTGACGCGCAGCCTTGCGAGCAGCTCGTCCACGCTGAACGGCTTCGTCAGGTAATCGTCCGCGCCTGCATCCAGGGCGTCTATCTTATCCTTGTCCTCGCTGCGGGCGCTGACGACGATGATGGGCGTGTTCGACCAGGTCCGCACCTTCCGGATCACGTCAACGCCGTCCATGTCCGGCAGGCCGAGGTCCAGGATGATCACGTCCGGCTGATTGGAGGCGACTTCCAGGATGGAAGCTTCGCCCGTCGCGGCCGTGTGGTAAAGGTACCCCTGCGTTTCCAGAGTCGTGGCGATCAGGTTCCGGACGGCTTTGTCGTCCTCCACCACAAGGATCATGGGCTTATTCATGGATGTTCACCTCCGCCGCCTGCAGGGTAAAACGGAATACCGTCCCGTGCGGGCTGTTGTCCTTCACGCCAATTTTTCCGCCGTGCGCGCAGATGATGGATTTGCACAGGTAGAGCCCCAGTCCGAGCCCGCGGCGCCCGTCGCCGCGGGCGTTGCCCGCCGTGTAGAACATGTCGAACAGTTTGGATTTCGCCTCCCCGGGAATGCCGGGGCCGTCGTCGGAAACCTCCACGAGCACCTCCCTCCCTTCCCGCCTTGCCGAGACGGCGATATGGGAGCCGGCCGGGGTATGCTGGATCGCATTGTTCACAAGGTTGATCAGCACCTGGACGATCAGATGGGAATCCATTTTCGCCATCAGGAACTCGCCGTCCACCGCGGTTTTTATCTCGTGCTCCGCGGCGTTCCGGCTGACATGGCGCAGCGCCTCGGCAATGACCTCTTCCAGAAGCTCGGGTTGCAGGTTCAGGTTCAGCGTGCCGTTGTCGAACCGCGTGATGGCGAGCAGGTTTTCCACCATGCTGATCAGCCACATGGAGTCGTCGTAAATATCGGTGAAAAGGCTTTTTTTCCGCTCCTCGCTCAGCGCGCCGGAGTTTTTCATCAGGATGCCAGCGTTGCCGGAAATGCTCGTCAGCGGCGTGCGCAGGTCGTGCGAAATCGTCCGGAGCAGGTTGGCGCGGAGCTGTTCCTGCCGGATCCGGATCGAAATCTGTTTCTGCGATTCGTTCAGCCGCTCTTTTTCGAGCGCCAGCGCGCATTCCTCCAGCATGGCGATCGTCAGGTTCTTTTCAAACGCCTCCAGAGGGACTTTCCGGTCCATCGCGATCGCCGCCACGGCGAGGACGCCGTGACCTCCGCGCACCGCAAAATACAGGCATCCGGCGGCGGAAAGCGTGTTCGTCGTGGCGCCCGCCCGCCTGTTGTTTTTGTAGACCCATTCGGCCACCGCGCGTTCCTGTGTTCCGAGAAACGCCTTCGCGTCGGCCGTCCCGTCCTTCGGGAAGGCCAGCGGGCCGGACAGCGTGTTGTGCCGCGCGGGGTAAAAGACGACGGTCCTGTCCAGCAGCTTGACCATCTGCCGGGCCGTTTCGCTCAGAATGCTCTCTTCGTCCTTCGCCTGCTGCAGCTTCTGGCTCGTTTCCAGCAGCACTTCCGTGCGGTAGGCTTTTTGCGCCGACTGGTGCGCCTGCTTCTTGACGCGCTCCATCAGCGTGCTTGTGATCAGGGCGGCGGACAGCATCACCAGGAAGGTGATCGGGTGGCCCGAGGTGTAAGTCCTGAGGGACAGGCGGGGGGCGGTGAAAACAAGGTCGAACACGACGACGCTCAAAACCGACGAGGCCGTGCTGTATATCCAACTGGGCGTGACGATGGCGATCAGCAGCACGCCCAGGATATATACCGTGATGATGTTCGCCTCGTTGTAGCCCAGGGACGAGAACCAGAGCGCAATCGCGGTGCACGCCGCCAGGATCCCGGCGGATTTCGCAACGTCCGCCGGAGACGGCCGCGGCGGCCTGGAGAACCTCGGGGCGCGGCCGGAAGCGGTCGGCTCCGTATCCGGAATGATGTAAATGTCCAGATTCGGCGCCAGCGAGATCAGCCTGTCGACATAATTGGACCGGCTGAACCACCGTTTCCCCCGGTCGGAGCGCCCCATGACGATTTTGGACACACGGCTCGCCCTGGCGTATTCCGCGATCTGCCCCGGGATGTCCTCGCCGTACACCGTCGCGATCTGCGCGCCGAGCTGTTCGGCCAGCCTCAGATTTTTCCGCAGGTCCAACCGGCTTTTCTCCTTCAGCCGCCGCGTCCCGGCCGTATCCACGAACAGCGCCGTAAACGCGCCGTGGAACGCGTCCGCCATCCTCGCGGCCGCGCGGATGACGCATGCGTTGGAAGGCGCCGGGGACAGGCAGACAAGGATATGTTCGTTCCCGTAGGTCGGCGGGCTCTGGCGGTCCGCCCCGGCGTCCTTCGCGGCCTGCCGCGAGGCGGCCCGGCCGATCTGGTCCGCGGTGCAGCGCAGCGCGATTTCCCGCAGCGCGGTGAGCTTCTCCCGTGTAAAAAAAGGAAGAAGCGCCTGCTTTTCCCGGCCTTCCCTGTATATTTTTCCCGTATGGAACCGCTTTAGAAGATGGTCCGGCTCGATGTCGACCAGCTCCACCTGATCCGCCTGGTCGAACACGCTGTCGGGAACGCGCTCCGCCACGGGGACGCCCGTGATCGAAGCGACGATGTCGTTCAGGCTCTCGAGCTGCTGGACGTCAACGGTCGTGTATACGTCGATGCCCGCCTGTAAGAGCTCCTCCACGTCCTGGTATCTCTTTTTGTGCCGGCAGCCTTCCGCGTTGGCGTGGGCCAGCTCGTCCACCAACAGGATGTCGGGGCTGAGCCGAAGCGCCCGGTCCAGATCGAATTCCTTCCGCTGCGCGCCCCTGGAGGACGTTTTCAGCGGCGACAGAACCTCCAGCCCTTCCAGCAGGGCCGCCGTTTCGGGACGGCCGTGCGGCTCGACGTAGCCGACGACGACGTCCATGCCGTTCTTCTGCGCTTCCCGGGCGCTGCTCAGCATGGCGAAGGTTTTGCCGACGCCCGCCGCGTAGCCGAAATAAATGCGCAGCTTGCCGCGCGGCTGTTCCGCGGGCAGCCGGGAGAGCTGCCGCAGCAGGGCGTCGGGGTCCGTTTGATGAATCGCCATAGATATCCTCTTCCCTTTCCGCTTTTCTCAGTATAGCATAAGTGGGCCCGGCAGGCAATTCCGAGGTTTTCGGACGGCTGTCATCCTTACTTTTCTCTTTATCTATGTAAGAATATGGCCGTGTCTTGAAATCGAAGGGCTCCATGTTTTTCTTTTGGAAAACGAGACAAACTATACCGTGCACGATCCGGTAAGAAAAGAACGATACCCTTTGGCCTTAATGGAATCTTAATGCGGCGGCTTGAATCCGAATACCGTCTTAATGGAGAAAAGCATATACTTGTTTTCATGACCTGAGCCGGCGCGGGGAGGATATTCCCTCCCGCGCGGCGCAGGGGAAAACTGCGTGCCAAACGGCTGGCAATCACGCTGAAGGAGAGAATGGATATCGGCAATGAATACAATCGAGAATGAAACGAAAAACATACAGAAACTCAGCCCCGCGGAGGTTTACGACGCTCTGAAGACGGGGAAGGGCGGCCTGAATGCCTCCGAGGCGCAGAACCGCGTGCGCAAGGCGGGGAAAAACGTGCTTCCCACTCAGAAGAGCCGTTCCATGCTGTTGGAATTCCTTTCCAACTTTACACATCTGATGGCGCTCCTGCTTTGGGCGGCGGGTTTTATCGCCTTCATCGCGCAGATGCCGCAGCTCGGCATCGCGGTCTGGCTGGTCAACGTCATCAACGGCGTTTTCAGCTTCTGGCAGGAATTCCGCGCCGGAAAGGCGATCGAGGCCCTGAAAAAGCTGCTGCCCGCCTATGTCCGGGCGCTGCGGGACGGCCGGGAACAGAAGCTGCCGGCGGAGGACCTGGTCCCGGGCGATGTGATCCTGCTGGAAGAGGGCGACCGCATTTCGGCGGACGCCCGCCTTGTGGAGGACAACGACCTGCGGGTGAACCAGTCTACCCTGACCGGCGAATCGAACCCCGTGCGCAAGAGCAGCGACGTGGTCCTTCGGGCCGACCTTTCCCAGGTGGAGATGCCGAATATGGTGTTCGCCGGGACGACCGTCTCTTCCGGGACCGGGCGCGCCGTGGTCTGCGGCACCGGGGCGCATACGGAATTCGGCAAGATCGCCAACCTCACCCAGAATCTGAAGGAGGAGCCGAGCCCCCTTCAAAAGGAAATCGGAACCCTGACGAAAAAGATTTCGGTTCTCGCGGTAAGCATAGGAGTGGCTTTCTTTGTGCTTTCGATCCTGCTGGCGAGGAGCAACCCGGCGGCGGCCTTTATCACCGCGCTGGGAATGATCGTCGCGTTCATCCCGGAAGGGCTGCTGCCGACCGTGACGCTCTCGCTGGCGATGGCCGTGCAGCGCATGGCAAAGAGGAACGCGCTGGTCAAGCGGCTTTCCGCCGTGGAGACGCTGGGGTGCACGACGGCCATCTGCACCGATAAAACCGGAACGCTGACGCAGAATGAGATGACCGTCAGCAATCTGTGGATGGACGGAAACCAGCTGGAGGTCACCGGCGTCGGCTACGACGCGTCGAACGGGAAGATCCGGAGGGACGGCCGCCAGGCTTCCCGCGACGACAAGGACCTTTCGGAATTCCTGACGGCGGCGGCGCTGTGCTGCAATGCCAGGCTGCTTCCCCCCGAGCAGGGCTCTTCCCGTTTCACCGTGCTCGGCGACCCGACCGAAGCCGCGCTTCTCGTCGCCGCGCAGAAGGACGGGCTCGACCTGAAACGGTTGAACACCGATCTTCCGCGGCTGCGCGAACTGCCCTTCGATTCCGGGCGCAAGCGGATGACCACCATCCATCAGACTTCCGGCGGGGAAAGGGTTGCGTTTGTCAAGGGCGCCCCGAAAGAGGTGCTGGAGCTCTGCACGCGCAGGAAGCACAACGGCGCGGCTGTCCCCATGACGGAAGACGACTTCCGGAAGATTATGGCGGTGAACGACGAGTACGCGCGCAACGGCCTTCGCGTTCTGGCTGTGGCTGCCCGCAGCCTGGCCGGGGACAAGTCGCTGCCCGCGGGCCTGAGCGCGTATACCCCGGAGCTGGTGGAGAAGGACCTCACTTTCCTCGGGCTGACCGCCATGGTCGATCCGCCGCGCCCCGATGTGGCGAGGGCCGTGAAGGAGTGCCGCGATGCCGGCATCCGCATCATCATGGTGACCGGAGATTACGGCCTGACGGCCGAGAGCATCGCGCGCAGGATCGGTATCATCCAGGGCGACCGTCCCCGGATCGTCACAGGCATCGAGCTTCAGAAGATGAGCCCCGAGGAGCTCAAGGAAGCGCTGGCGGGCGAAGTGATCTTTGCGCGGGTTGCCCCCGAGCAGAAGCTGCAGGTCGTCAGCGCCCTGCAGGAAACGGGGGAGATCGTGGCCGTCACGGGCGACGGCGTCAACGACTCGCCGGCGCTTAAAAAGGCGGATATCGGCGTTGCAATGGGGCTTTCCGGCACGGATGTGGCAAAGGAAGCCGCCGACATGATCCTGACGGACGACAACTTCGCCTCCATTGTCCATGCGATCGAGGAAGGAAGAACCGTTTATAATAACATCCGCAGATTCGTACAGTATATCCTGACGAGCAATGTGCCGGAAGCGGTGCCGATGGTGCTCTATGTGTTTTCGCGCGGAGCGATTCCCCTGCCGCTGACGGTCATGCAGGTGCTCGCCATCGATCTGGGCACGGACATGGTGCCGGCAATGGGCCTCGGCGTGGAAGCGCCCGAAGCCGGCGTGATGGATGTGCCGCCGCGCTCCCGGAAGGAATCCCTTATGAACGGGCCCCTGATCGCGCGTGCCTTTTTCTGGTACGGGCTTCTCGAAGCCGTCTTCAGCACGGCGGGGTATTTCTTCCTCAACTGGATGCACGGCTGGCCCGGCGTGCCGCTTGCTTCGTCCGGTACGGCGTACCGCGTGGCGACGGCCATGACGTTCGCTTCCATCGTCTTCTCGCAGGTCGGCGCCGTGTTCGGCTGCCGCACCGAACGGATTTCCGTCTTCAAAAAAGGGTTGTTCGGCAACCGCATGATCCTGGCAGGCGTTGCGGTGGAGCTCGTCATCGTGTCCATGCTGGTCTACCTGCCGTTTCCGGGCGTCCATTCCCTGTTCAACACGGCGCCTTTGGGCTGGAGGGAATGGGTGTTCCTGATCGTCATACCGCCGCTCCTTCTGTCTCTGGACGAACTGCGCAAAGCGTTTTTCCGCCGGCGTGACCGGAGGAAAAAGAGCGGCGGCGCAATACAGAGGGGTGTTTGAGAATGAAGATCATCGTCGTAGGCTGCGGGCGCAACGG
>DHAI01000040.1:39906-42709 GCA_002397355.1 Ruminococcaceae bacterium UBA4958
GGACTTTCGGGGGGAAAAGATCCAGGGCGTCGGCTTCGACCGGAGCGTCCTGCAGCGGGCGGGCATAGACCGGACCGACGCGCTTGCCGCTTTCACCACCAGCGACGAAGCCAACGCGGTCATCGCCCGCATGGCGCGGGAGATCTACCGTGTGCCGAAAGTCGTGGCACGCCTTTACGACCGCAGGAAAGCCGAGATATACAAACAGCTCGGCATTCAGACTCTCTCCTCCACAACGTGGGGGATCAAGCGCGCGGTGGATCTTCTGACGTACTCGTCCCTGGACTCCGTTTTCAGCTTCGGGAACGGCGACGTGGAGATGGTCAAAGTCGAAGTTCCTCCCATGATCGCGGGGCGCCGCGTCGGAGACCTGACGGTCCCGGGCGACATCCATGTGGTGGCCATCGAGCGCGGCAACAGGACGGTCCTTCCCGCGGCGGGCACGGCGTTCCAGCGCGGGGACCTGCTGTATATCTCCGTGGCGGTTACGGCCGGCGGCCAGTTGAAAAGGCTGCTGGGCCTGAACATCGAGGGGGAGGCGGGAAGATGAAGATCATTGTTGTCGGCGGCGGGCAGGTCGGCTCCTATCTTGCGTCGCTGCTTGCGGACCGCGGCCATGAAGTGAAAGTGGTGGAGGAGAGGCGGCAGCGGGCCGAGGCCCTGAAGGAGAGATTTCCCGAGGGCACCGTCCTGCTCGGAAGCGGAACCGACCCCAAAACGCTGGAGTCCGCGGACATCCGCCACACCGATGTGGTGGCTGCCGTGACAGGGCTGGATGAGACGAACCTTGTGATCGCGACGCTGGCCAAGATGGAATACGGTGTCCGGCGCGTGGTGGCGCGTGTGAACAACCCGAAAAACACGTGGCTTTTCACTCCCGTGATGGGGGTGGACGCCGCGCTCAATCAGGCGGACGTCATGGCGCACCTCGTTGCAGAGGAGATGTCGATGGGCGACATGATGACGCTGCTCAAGCTGCACGGGGGCAAGTATTCCCTGATCGAGCGCATGGTCGGCCCCGCTTCGCCGGTTGCCGGAAGGGCGCTGCGGGAGATCGAGCTTCCCCGGGACTGCGTGCTGGTCGCCGTCATCCGCGATTCCGATCTGCTGATCCCGCGGGGCGACACGGTGATCGAGGCTGACGACAAGCTGATCGCAATCACGAGCGTGGAGCAACTTCAGCAATTGGACGATATGCTGGCATCCGAAGCCGAATAGGGCGGCCTTCGAAGCGAAAGAGTTCGCGCCGCATACAAGAAGGCAAACCCTGTTTTTGCATCCCGGCTAACGAGGAAAGCGTCGGCGCGCGCCGACGCTTTCCTTTTGCTGATCCCGGTTGGTTTGAACCTTTTTTCACACGCTTTCCGGGAGCCGATCGTATTCCATAAATTTCCTTTGCCTCCCATCTTGGACTCCGGTATAATTTGCTAGAGGGTGGAGGGATAGCAATGGAGCAATGGAATGTCTTTGAAAACGGAAAGGCGCATGAGGTCATTTTTGAGGGCTGTAAAATCTCCGGAAAGGGAAAATTCCGCATTGACGGAAAACGGATGATCGTTCCCGCCGTTTTGGTGAAGAAAATCGGCTTGTTCTATCCGATTCCGATGGACGAAAGCGAGCTGATCGTAAAGCTGGATTTGAAGAATCATCCTGTCGATGTCATTCAAGACGGTTTCTATCTGCAAACGGGCGCTCCATTGGAGGAATCCGTGCGGTCTGCGCTGCGTTCGTCCAAAGAAGCGCAGAATCCGCTCGTGCTGCAGGATCGGTCGGGAATGGGTTCCCTTCTGACCTTTACCGTACTGACATATCTGAACCTTTTTCTCCTTTTGGTAAACACATCCGTGTCGTTTCCGTTCAGCGCCGTTGCGCCGCAGCTCGTTCTTGGATTATTTTTATATTCCGAAGCGCCTTCCACGGCCCGGATCGCCGTCGGCGCTTTGATCTCTGTGGCGCTTACCTCGGTGTATCTGGTCCTTTATTTGCTCTCCAAGAAGGACAGGCTTTGGCCTGTCGCCGTGGCTTTGGTTTTCGCCGCGATCGATTTCCTGATTTTGATGTACGTCTCGCTTGACGATATGGCTTCTTACATCATCGACATCGCTTTTCATGGGTGGGCGCTTTTCTCTTTGCTCCATTTGTTTCTCGTCCGCAGGAAAAGAGTCAAAAAGGACCCGCTTGAACAGGATTGAGGCTCGGGCCACTTTCGCGGGGTCCATCGGAGGGGATGCCTGCGGCGTTATTTCTTTATTAAAATGATTGCAAAACGCCTTCCGCCGGTTATTTTCCATATGAAAATATCGCGGGAGGCGTTTTATTGTGGACAGGGAAGTCACCCCATGGCGTGCCCTTGAGCGCATGAAAATTCTGCGCATCATGCCGGCGAAAAAAACAATCCATCCAAGTAGATGGCGGTGAAAATACCGACGTTGATAAGATAGGGCGGCGCTTTCCCGACATAACTTCGGAACGACCCAAAAAAGGCCGCCTGACGGATTACGATGCGATGTCGGTGACCTGAGTCCCGAAAACCGAACCAGTAGAAAAGTTCGTCACAATATGATAAAATGCAGATGGGCCGATGAACATGAAAAGCCGGTCCAGCGAAGAACAGAGCATCAGGATTCTAAAAGAGCGTGAAACATATAGCCCTTGGAGAGGGGCTCTAAACACTACTACTTCATCATGATAATGGCGGGGATATACTTATGGCTTGCACAACAATTCTGGTCGGAAAAAAAGCATCCTATGACGGTTCTACCATGATCGCGCGAAACGATGATTCCGGTTCCGGTCATTTTAC
>DHAI01000040.1:42862-43133 GCA_002397355.1 Ruminococcaceae bacterium UBA4958
GCTAAAAAATTTGTAACGATCCATCCCGGCGAGCAGCCCGCAGTTTACAAATCCGTGCTTTCCCATGTGGAGATCGAACTGCCCCAAAATCCCATGCGGTTTACGGCGGTGCCGAATGCCGTGGAAGGCAAGGGCATTTGGGCAGCCAGCGGCGTGAATGAGGCGAATGTCGGCATGACGGCGACGGAAACCATCACTTCCAATCCGAGGGTGCTGGGGGCGGACCCGCTGGTCGAGTATCATCCGGCGCGGGACGGGCAGCCTGAAGCTG
>DHAI01000040.1:43344-43600 GCA_002397355.1 Ruminococcaceae bacterium UBA4958
CCTGCTGGGAAAGTACGGAACCTATGAGACGAACGGCATTGCCTTTCAGGATGTCGATGAAATCTGGTGGCTTGAGACCGTCGGCGGCCATCACTGGATCGCCAGAAAGGTGCCGGATGACGTNNGCGGGACGGGCAGCCTGAAGCTGCCGGCGGCATCGGCGAGGAGGATCTCGTTTACCTTGTACTTCCTTATATCCACAGTGCCCGTGAAGGTGTTGAGAGGCTGGGCGGCCTGCTGGGAAAGTACGGAACCT
>DHAI01000040.1:43834-44217 GCA_002397355.1 Ruminococcaceae bacterium UBA4958
CTTGACCGGTTTGATCTGGAGGACGCGCTTGCCGAAAAGGAAAGCTATATGTGCTCGGCGGATATGCGGGAGTTCATTGCGGAGAACCATCTGGATCTGTCGCTGAACGGGAACCTGAATCCGAGGGACGCTTTCGGAAGTCACGATGATGCGGATCATGTTTACAACACGCCGCGCGCCTGGTTCATGCTGCGGTATTTTAACCCCCGCACCAAAGTATGGGACGGCCCGGATGCGGATTTCACGCCGCGTTCCGACGATTTGCCCTGGTGCATGGTGCCGGAGAAGAAGATCACGCCGGAGGATGTGAAATACGCGCTGTCCTCTCATTATCAGGGAACGCCGTACGATCCCTACGAAGGCCATGGCGATCCGGCCATGCA
>DHAI01000040.1:44421-52148 GCA_002397355.1 Ruminococcaceae bacterium UBA4958
TTCCGTGCCGTGGAGTGGATCGCTTTCGCATCCAACGCCTTCAATGCGATGGCGCCTTTTTATGCCAATGTGTCCGAGACGCCGGACTATCTCGCCAACACGACAAAGGAAATTTCAACCGATAATTTCTACTGGTCCAGCCGCATGATCGCCGCTATGGCGGACGCATCTTACGGTAAATCCGTGTTCCATATCGAGCGGTATCAGCTCGCCGTACAGTCCAAAGGACATGCGCTGATCGGCCAATATGATAAGAAGCTCCGGCGGGAAGCGGATTTTGCAAAACGGGCCGCCCTTCGGGAACAGGCCAACCGGGAGATCGCGGACATGTTGAAACAGGAAACCGCCGACACACTGGGTAAGGTCCTCTTCGAGCTGAGCAGCCAGATGAAGAACTCCTATTCCAGATCGGACGCTTGATTGGAACACGGCGCCCAGCCTTGTTTCCCATTTTTTCACTGATACGGCGATGAAAAGCAAAAATCCGAATGCCTTCTTTGCTATTTACATAAGCTGTATGAAGCTATATGAAAAAGCAAAAAAGACCTTTAAAAAAATATCCGGATAAAAAATTGACGTCGTTACATCTTTTCCCATTATGTTTATACTGCATGGAGGTAAACTGAACGAAACAGCCCCATCCCCTCATCATCCTTCCTTGGAAGCGGCCGTAGATCCGATGGAAAAGGAGATAAAAACATGATCCTCACGAAAGAACAGCAGGACCTGCTCGACGGCGAAAAAGGCGAAACCATGGCGAAGGTCATGAGGACGCTCATCATGTACGGCGAAACTTTTCACGCCGAGAAAATGGTTCCGATCACAGGCGAGTATGGGCACACGGTCATCAGCTTCGGCATAGGCGTCCTCGAACCGGTTTATCAGCTGTACGACAAACTTCTTTCGGACCGCGCGGTCAGCAGGCAGAAATTCTCCGCGGACCCGAGACCTCTTGATAAAAACGTGCCGTCTTCCTTCCTGCAGGACCTTGTGTTCCGGTTTATGTACAGCCGGCAGAAGCCCTACGAGGAACAGCTGCGCAGGCTCGGGATCATGAACGACGACGCGTACACATGCGCCTGCTATCTGCCGGAAGTCGGCAATATCCCGAAACGCGGGGATATCCTCTCCTGGGCGGAGTCTTCCGCCGTCGTTTACGCAAACAGCGTGCTCGGCGCAAGATGCAACCGCAATTCCGGCATCATCGAGCTGATGGGCTCCCTTGCCGGATTCGTCCCGGAATTCGGGCTCCTGACCGACGAGGGGCGCAAAGCGGATTGGGTTGTGGAGATCCGTACGAAAAAGAAGCCGGAAGCGCAGCTTCTCGGCTCGGCCGTCGGCATGAAGGTGCTTGAGAAAGTGCCTTATATCAAGGGGCTGGACCGATGGATCGGCACGGAGCTGAACGGCGAAGCCTGCGCTTATCTCAAGGATTTCGGCGCCGCGACCGCGTCGAACGGCTCCGTCGGCCTCTATCATATCGAGCATCTGACGCCGGAAGCCGTCGATTACGGCGAAAAGCTGATCCGCGAGGGCGCGCCCGTCTATGTGATCGACGACGCGGAGCTTGAAAGGGTGAAAAAGAGTTACCCCTGTATCTGGAAGGACCTTGACGCCAGGCCGAAACTCTGCTTTATGGGCTGCCCGCATATGACGCTGCAGCAGCTCGAAGACTGGACGGTGCGTGTGGAGGAAGGCCTGAAAGCGGCGGGAAACAGCCGGGTGACGATCCCTACCGTGTTCACCTCCGCCCCCGCCGTGATCCGCGAATTCGAGAAGACCGAATATGCCGCAAGGCTGAAAGCGACGGGGATCGTTCTCAGCTACATCTGCCCGCTGATGTATATGAATAATCCCCTCTCGAAGAAAATGCCCGTCATAACCTCGTCGAACAAGCTGCGCACCTACACGAGCGCAAGATTTTATCTGGACGATGAGATTTTGAAGATGATCACGGGAGGAGTGAAGTGACATGACAAAGACATTCAAAGGGCGTGTTGTCGCTCCCGGCACGGCAAAAGCGGAAGCGCTTGTTTCCCGCGGCGGGTTCAATACGCTTGCAAGCTATCAGATGGCGCTGATGTTCGGCGACAAACAGGTCAAATGCGGCGACCAGAATAACCGCGATCTCTACAAAAAGCCGATGATCGGCAAAGCGCTCTGCCTTCCCGAGACGATCGGCTCCACGACCGGCGGCATGGTGCTTTACACGGCCTGCGCCCTCGGCAGGCAGCCGGCCTGCATGCTCTTTTCAAAACCGATCGATTCGCTTGCGGCGTCCGGCGCGATCCTTGCCGCCAACTGGACGGAGGCCGAAATGCCCGTCGTCGACAGCCTGGGCGAGGAATTCCTCGGCAGCGTCGAGGACGGGATGACCGTTACCGTCGCTTCCGACGGCACCGTGACGATCGGGGAGAAAAAAGGGGTGCGGGAATGAAACAGGAATACGAGGTATTGTTTACGCCGTGGAAGATCGGCAAGGTCGAAATCAAGAATCGGATCGTCATGTGTTCCATGGGCGGAACCTCCATTTTCGGGTGGATGGAGCCGAGCCATTTCGACAAGGAGGCGGCAAACTTCCTCCTGGAGCGCGCAAGGAACAACGTCGGCCTGATCCTGCCCGGCATCGCCCCGATCCGCGACACGGTGGGCGGCAGATGGCTCTACCAGAATAAAGGCAAGTTTCAGCGGCTGAAGGAATTTATGGATGAGTTTCATAGGACCGGCGCCAAGATGTTCATCCAGCTGACGGCCGGCATGGGGCGGGCCATGGCGGTCAACGACCTTATGGTCAAGATGATCCGGAATAAGGCGCTCGGCGCGATCGCAAAGCCGATTTTCGATATGGATTATATCTGCGCCAGCGCCTCCGCAACCCCGAACCGCTGGGCGGACGGCATTTATTCCCGGCCGTTTACCGTGGAGGAGATCCACCAGATCGTCGAAGCTTTCGCAAAGACGGCAAAGCTCTGCATGGACGCCGGCGTCGACGGAGTCGAAGTCCACGCCGTGCACGAGGGCTATACGCTCGACCAGTTCACGATGAAGTATACCAATCAACGGACGGACGAATACGGCGGGTCCTTTGAAAACCGCTACCGTTTCCCGGCGGAGATCGTGCGGGCGATCAAGAAAACGTGCGGCGGCGATTTCCCCGTTTCGCTCCGCTATTCCGTCGTCTCGAAGACGAAAGGCTTCCGGCAGGGGGCGCTGCCCGGCGAAGACGACTTCACCGAGGTCGGGCGCGATAGGAAGGAATCCGAAAGAGCGGCAAGGTTCCTTCAGGACGCCGGATACGATATGCTCAACTGCGACAACGGCACCTACGACGCCTGGTATTGGCCGCATCCGCCGGCTTATATGCCCGAAAACTGCAACCTTGCCGACGTCAGCCATATCAAAGGCTTTGTCACCATCCCGGTGGTGTGCGCCGGCAAGATGACGCCTTCCGCAGGCGCCGAGGCGATCCGCGAGGGCAAGCTCGACGCGATGGGGGTCGCAAGGCAGTTCCTGACGGATCCGGCCTGGGTGACGAAACTGATGGAGGGCCGCGAGGCCGATATCAAACCGTGCATCCATTGCCATAACGCCTGCTTCACGATGGCGAGGTACGAGGGCACGGCGAATATCCAGGATCTTTCCGACGCGATCCATATGGCGCGCTGCGCGCTCAATCCGCGCACGATGCAGTCGAAGAAATACAAGATTCAAAAGGCGGCCAGGGTGAAGGATATCGCGGTCGTCGGCGGCGGGATCGGCGGCATGGAATCCGCGCTCGTTCTTTCCGAGAGAGGGCACCGTGTCACCCTTTACGAGAAATCGGATCGCCTCGGCGGGGTTTTCGTCTGGGCGGCCACTCCCGTCTATAAGAAGAAAGACAGGGAGCTCGTCGAATGGTACAGAAGAGAGATTGCGAAGCATCCGATCACGGTCAGGCTGGGGACCGAAATCAAGGATATCCATACGATACGGGCCGATGAGATCATCATTGCCACCGGCTCCGAGGCAAAACACCCGCCGATCAGGGGCATCGAACACTCGATCGAGGCGACGGAGTATCTTTCCGGCAGGGAAGTCGGCGAGAACGTCATCATTGTCGGCGGCGGGCTGACGGGGTGCGAGATCGCCTACGACCTGATCCTCAAGGGCAAAAAGCCTCAGATCGTCGAAATGAAGAAGGATCTCATCGCCGTGAAAGGCGTCTGCCTTGCCAACTCTTCTTTCCTGCGGGAAATGCTCGCTTACAAAAAGACGCCGGTTTTTCTTGAAACGACGCTCCTTGAAATCAAAAAAGACGGCGTGACGGTGAAGGACAAAGAAGGGAAAGTTTTCGACCTGAAGGGCGATTCGGTCATCGTCTCGGTCGGATACAAACCGACGCCTCTCGCCGAAGCTTCCAGGCATGTCCACCTTGTCGGGGATGCAAACGGCGTAGGCAATCTCCGCACCGTCATTTGGCGCGCGTGGGATGTCTGCATGAAACTGTGACCGCGTCAAGATCCTGAAATCAGGCCGGGCGGGATGCGATGGGCGCTTTTCTCCCGGCCTTCGGAAACAGCGGGATGTTCATCCTGCAAGGGGTACACATGGAGAGCGTTGTCAGGATACTTGCCAGAGAACTGGACAAAAGTGAAGAACACGTCAAAAACGTGGTCCGCCTGATCGACGAGGGAAATACCATACCGTTTATCGCGCGTTACCGCAAAGAAATGCACGGCGCGATGGACGATACGACGCTTCGCGCCCTGGCGGACAAACTTGCCTATCTGCGAAACCTTGAGGCGCGCCGCGAAGAGGTCAAAAAGGCGTTGGCCGCACAGGATAAGCTGACGGAAAAGTTTTCGGCTGAGATAGACGCCGCGCAGACGCTCGCGGAGGTGGAGGATCTCTACCGGCCGTATAAGCAGAAGCGCCGTACGCGCGCGACTGTCGCAAAAGAAAAGGGACTTTTGCCGCTTGCGATGAAGCTGTTGGAGCAAAACGGCGTTCTGCCCGATCAAAACGATCTTGCCGCGGAGTACGTCAATGCGGGAAAAGGCGTCGAGAATGTGCGGGATGCGCTCGCGGGCGCATCGGATATTATAGCGGAGATCGTGGCGGACAATGCGGACATCAGGCGACGCCTGCGGAAACTGATCATGAACAAAGGACGGTTGCGATCCGTTGCGCAGAAAGACGGGGATTCGGTATACGGCATTTATTATAAATTTGAGCAGCCGCTTTCACGGCTGCAAGGGTATCAGATCTTGGCGATCAACCGCGGAGAAAAAGAGGGGTATCTGAAGGTTTCGGTGGAGCTGGACAGGGAACAGGCGCTGAAACTTGTCTGGAACGAAGCCGTAAAGCCCCGCTCCAACGCTTCCGATTTCGTCCGCCGCGCAGCGGAGGACGGTTATGACCGCCTGCTTTTCCCGTCTATGGAACGAGAGGTGCGGAACGCGCTGACAGACACCGCGTCGGAAGGCGCGATACGCAACTTTGCGCTCAACTTAAAGCCGCTCCTTTTGCAGCCCCCGGTCAAAGGCCACGTCACCATGGGACTGGACCCCGGCTACCGCAACGGATGCAAAGTCGCCGTCGTGGACGGAACAGGCAAGGTTTTAGACACCGCCGTGGTGTATCCGACCTTTGGCGAGCGCCGGAAGAACGAGGCGATTGCGGCCCTGGAAAAGCTGATCAAAACGTACAAGGTTGAGCACATTTCCATCGGGAACGGCACCGCCTCACGCGAGACGGAGCAGATGGCCTGCGAGCTGATCGCGCGCACGCCGGGCGTGAGCTACATGATCGTCAATGAGGCGGGCGCGTCCGTGTATTCCGCATCAAAGCTTGCGGCCGAGGAGTTTCCGCAGTATGATGTGAATTTGCGGTCCGCCGCGTCGATCGCGCGCAGGCTGCAGGATCCGCTGGCGGAGTTGGTAAAGATCGATCCCAAAGCAATCGGCGTAGGGCAGTACCAGCACGACATGCCGCAAAAAAGGCTCGACGATGCGCTTACCGGCGTCGTGGAGGACTGCGTCAACGCCGTGGGCGTTGATCTGAACACCGCGTCGCCGTCGCTTCTCCGGCGGGTTTCGGGGCTGAATAATACGATTGCCAAAAACATTGTTGCTTACCGCGAAGAAAACGGCGCTTTCACTTCACGGAGGCAGCTTCTGAAGGTGCCAAAACTCGGCCCGAAGACGTATGAGCAATGCGCGGGCTTTTTGCGTGTCCCCGAGAGCAAATCCGTGCTGGATCATACGGGAGTCCATCCGGAGAGCTACGCCGCTGCGGAAAAACTTCTTGCATTGTGCGGCTATCGGCTTGATGACGTGAACGGCGGTAAGATTGCAGAACTTTCGGAGCGCGTGAAGAAATCTGGCGAAGCCGGGTTGGCCGAGCAATGCGGCGTCGGCCTCCCGACGCTTCGGGATATTGTGAAAGAGCTGGCGAAGCCCGGACGGGACCCGCGCGATGAACTTCCGGCGCCTGTGCTGCGGACGGATGTTATGGATTTCAAGGATCTGTCGCCGGGCATGGTCCTCACCGGAACGGTGCGCAATGTCGTTGATTTCGGCGCTTTCGTCGATATCGGCGTGCATCAGGACGGGCTTGTTCACATCTCGGAGATTGCGGATCGATTCATTCGCCATCCCTCCGAAATGCTGTCTGTCGGCGATGTGGTAAAAGTTGTCGTTCTGGCCGTTGATACGCAAAAAAAGAGAATATCCCTTTCAATAAAACAGGTCAAGCAGTAGATACGAAAACCGGCGTCTCAAAAGAGTATGCGCTGCACAGGATCCAGCGGACAAATGGGTTTGCACAGCCCGCCGGGGCAGAAACTCCATTCTGAATTACGATGTGCCGATTCCAGCCGGAGTCGACCCGTCCGTTATAGGAGATGAGCAGATGAAAACGTTAATCCTTTATTATACCTTTGGCGGTTCCACAAAGAAAGAAGCGGAGCGTTTGGCTGCGGAACTCGGCGCTCCCCTGTATCGGGTGAGAGAAGCCCGCAACCGCAGCTTTCTTGCGTCCTTTTTTCCCGGCGCCTATTTGGCGATGCGCCGCAAAGCCGTGACCATCCGTCCTCTGGACATTCATCTACAGGATTATGACCGCATCATCATCGGCTGCCCGGTGTGGGCCGGTTATCCTGCGCCCGCCTTTAACGCCGTTGTGGAACTGCTTCCGAGGGGCAAGGAAGTGGAACTCTTTTTCTGCTCTGGCGGCAGCGGCACGCAGAAAAGCGCGCAGGGCACGAAAGAGCTTGTCGAGAAAAAAGACTGCACTGTGGTTTCCTATCGGGACATAAAAACCGGTGTTCCGCCCGGAAAGATGAAAAATGATTGAAACTGACATCGATGCGGATGATCCTGACCTCCGAGGGGGTTATCCACCGGGAATGTCCGCGCTTTGAACGCTTCGGCCAAATGATGTTGAAGCCACCGGACCGGGTAAGCGTTCCAAGAGAGGAAGCCCCGGCAAGTTTAAAAAGAGGTTTCCCCCTGAGACGCGGGCGCGGTCCAGCGCGTCCTGCGCAGATCGAATGGTGCGGCGGAGAACGATACGACTGTCATCCCATATCAGGTTTACCCACGCGTTTTTTCTCGTTCTTTATCAAGTGCCCGGTACCTTCAGATAATAAGAGGAGCCACAAGGTCGAAACCTTGTGGCTTCCTGTTTTGGTGGAGCATAGCGGGATCGAACCGCTGACCTCCACACTGCCAGTGTGGCGCTCTCCC
>DHAI01000040.1:52263-52429 GCA_002397355.1 Ruminococcaceae bacterium UBA4958
ACTGCCAGTGTGGCGCTCTCCCAAAGTATCGGGTGTGCACCACCACAAAACCCAACCCGCATATGTAGATATTTACTCAGCTGCAGAGAGTTTATTGAAGCTGCAGTAATTTACGACGCCACCGCAGGGTGCGATTCTTCATTGCCGCTGATGCTGTCAAGACCAT
>DHAI01000092.1:0-1003 GCA_002397355.1 Ruminococcaceae bacterium UBA4958
AAGCATTCATCGGGTGCGTTTTTGAAAAACGGAATTGGTTTTTGTCTGTCGGAATAAAACTTATCCCACCATTCACAATCTCGCTTTTCAAGTATGTTGTCGAGCATAGCCAGTGTATCATCGTTTGTAATAACAATCTCATCGTCCGGCACTCTTTCCATTGGCTCAATTCTCCTATCCTATCAATTAAATGGACACCCAACTCATTGCTGAGAATTCCTTTTTCTCTCATACATGTTTTAACATATAAGGTCCGAACATCACGAGTCTGCTTCCGCTTTTTCCTACGCCTTCTTCTCGGGAAGTTCAAGCGCGGCAGGTGCGGGAAAGCGCCGATTTTCTCTATCTGCGCTACAAGCGAAAAAATTGGAATCCAATGGAAAATCTGATGACCTTTGCGGGCTGTCTGCAAACGTAACTTCCGTCCATTGTAAAGTAAGGTACCGCTGTGTTCATGGGTAACGTCGACGGCGCGGTTTTTCGGAAACGTTCAATTCGGCGCGGTTTGAACACCGGGCCAGGATTCGAATCGTGACTTGGCGGGAAACGATCGCCGAGGCCGGAAAACCGGCCGGTTGGTTTCCTTTGCGTGGCAATACCGGGAAGCATATCGCCGGACCGCTCGATGTGCTTCCCGGCGCTTTTTGCTGCGCCGGCAGGTTTTTCGGCGGGCCGGAAGAGACGGATTGACGGGGCGGGATTGTCCGCCCGGGAATACGAACGCAATTTCGTGGCGAAAGTTCCCGCCGCTATATCATTCGGGAACGGCCGCGCTTATAATAGTCCAAAAACGGTTCGTTCGGCCCGGATCGCCCGCGCGTTCACGGCCCGAATATGCCGATCGGTCCCGCGGAAAAACCGGAGCTTCCGCGGAGACCAGCCGCATCCGGACTTTGCTGAAAGGGCGTACGCCGTCTTGACGACTCTGCGATCGAAATGGGGAAACTCCGACTATTCCAGGCTTTTCAACTTCCGCGACGACGCTTCGACGGGCAGGAGCATG
>DHAI01000092.1:1172-10330 GCA_002397355.1 Ruminococcaceae bacterium UBA4958
TACACCGGATTCCTCACCGCCAACGGAATCGACATCGTGCGGGTAGGCATCATCAACTTCATCCCCTATATCGCGTGGATCTTCAGCCCGCTGTCCCCGAAGCTCCTGAGCCGCTTCAAGCGGCGCAGGGCGCTGCTGATTTTCAACCATGTTTTCTTCTATGCCAACATCATCCTCGCGACGACGATCATGCCGATATTCGTCACGGACCATGCCATGAGGACCGTCTGGTTCGGCATTTTTCTGTTTATCGGCCATTCCTCGAACGCGCTGATCGGTTCGGGGACGATGGCGTGGCACATCAATTTTCTGCCGGATGGGGAGGACCGGAACGTTTACTTCTCGTTCCTCAACCTGAGCAGCGCCCTGGCGGGCACGGGCGCCGCCATCGCGGCTTCCGTCCTGGCGGATTCCCTGGCCGGTTCGCCGCGGCAGGCCGAGGTCATCGTCGCCCTGCGAATCGCCTCGTTCGTTCTGTTTCTCGTCGACGGGCTGCTGCTTTATCTCGTGCCCCGGGAATTCCCCTATAAAGCCCCGAAGAAACAGATCGCGGTGCGCGACATCGTCACCGTGCCGCTCCATTCGCGCAAATTTCTGCTGACCGCGCTGATCGGCATGGCCTGGAACGTCATCTGCAACCTCAACGGCAGCACGTGGAGCTATTACATCCTGAATACCGTCGGCATGAGCTATACCTACACTTACATCGGCTCGGTGGTCTGCGCGCTGGGAAGCGTGTTCCTGCTGCACTGGTGGCGCGGCCTCATCAACCGGCACTCGTGGTTCAGGATGCTTTTCGTCACCGTGCTCGTCACCGGGCTGCTGGAATTCCCCATCGCCTTCACCACGAAATACACCCTGTGGGTTTTCGTGGTCGTCAGCGTGCTGCAGGGATTCAACTCGGTCGGCACCAACCTCGTGTTCGCGAATATGTTTTACGTCAACCTGCCGAAGGATGACACCGACGTTTCCATTTCATTCTGGAACTTCACCATGAACCTCAGCGTGCTGGCGGGATCGGTGCTCGGCACCTGGTTCCTTTCGGCGACGGAGGGCCACGGCGCCTGGACGCTGTTCGGGCTGCCGTTCTACGGCTCCCAGTTCCTCGTCTGGTTGAAATGCGCGTCGTATCTGGGGCTGTGCTGGTACATATGGAAGGTGGCCCCCGGCATCCAACCCGACGGCGGCTGACGGTTCGCCTGCGGTCTGGGGCGGCGGGAATTCCCCGCCGCCCCATCCGTATCTGCTTTCGCAGGTTTCACAAACGCCTTTCCGTTTGAAGCATGGGAATCCGCGCGCTGCGCATGAGAGGAAAAGCTTAAGCGTATATCCGTTTGTGCAGAAGTATTTTGTAAAAGGAATCATGATCGGTTCCGTGAAAGGATAGGCGAATCGTTTTGAGAGGACATTCCCGCTGGGATTATCATCCGTACAGCCGTTTGAACGATATGCAGAGGAGGACTTTTCCCTTTATCTGCCGTCTGGCTCCCCATAACGACAGCATTGAATTCGAGTGGTTTGACAATGGGAGCGCCGGGCCCCATACGGCTTACTGCCGCATTTGGGGATCCGGACGTCCCTATCTTAAAAAAATACTGCCCGGTCCCTGCGCTTGCATCGACGGGTTGGAGACTGGGCGGGATTACGAACTGTTTGTCGCAAGGGAAGAAAGCGGCGCAAAAAGCCCGGTGCGGCGTTTTAGAACGGGCCCTTCCGTCGGAACCGTCGTGAACTATCTCCATCCCGGCGATCCAGTGTATTCTTTTTCCGGTTGGAGCCTTTGCAGCCCTTCTCTGGTCAAACTGCCTTCCGGGACGCTGCTTGCTTCCATGGATGTTTTCGCGGCCCAGAAACCTCAAGATCTCTCCTTGCTTTTTTCATCCGCCGACGGCGGCGCCACTTGGCGGTATGTCAACGATTTGTTTCCATGCTTCTGGGGAAAGCTGTTCGTCCATCGGGGCGTTTTATACATGTTGGCGAATACGACCGAGTATGGGAGCCTGACGATCGGAAAATCGCTGAATGAGGGGAAAACCTGGTCCGCCCCAGTTACGATTCTGCCCGGTACCGGATCGAACGGCCAAGGCCCTCATAAAGGCCCCATGCCGGTAACGGAATATGAGGGCAGGCTGTATACGGGCGTGGACTATGGCTCCTGGGCCGCCGGCGGGTTCGGCAGCGCGCTGCTTTCCATAGACGCCGACGCCGATCCGATGAAGGCGGAAAACTGGGTCTGCTCAAAATTTCTCCCATATGATCCCCGCTGGCCGGGCGCTGCGAAGGGGCAATGTCTCGGAGGCTTGGAGGGAAATGCGGTTGTGGGCCCGGATGGAGAAATCTACAATGTTTTGCGCTATCAGATGGCGGGCTGCCGGCCGTCCTATGGGAAAGCGATGGTTTTGAGAGGGAACAGGATGGACCCGGAAGCGCCGCTTTCTTTTGCGTGGTTTGCCGACTTTAACGGAGGAAGCAACTCCAAATTCGATCTCTTATATGACAAAACGTCAAACGCTTACTGGGCAATTGTGAATGAAATCGTCCAAGAAGAATATCCCGGCCAGCGCAATGTCCTGTCCCTGGCCGTTTCCAGAGATTTGAAAACCTTTTCCATCGCGAAGCGCCTGCTGGATTACCGGCGGGAAGATCCGGCATGTGTCGGGTTTCAGTATGTCAGCTTTTTGATCGACGGGGATGATATCCTTTATCTCTGCCGTACCTCTGTCAATCATGGAAGAAACATGCATGATGCAAATTACAGCACGTTCCATAAAATCGAAGATTTCAGAAAGTACCTGCGAGGCTGAGTCGTCAAAGCCGTAAGAGCTTCCCGTCCAAATGAAATAGTAACAATTATTTAAAATTGCACTAATTTAGAAGATCAAAAAATAATGCGAGCGCTTTTTGCGCCGTATGGAAATATTATTTGCAGGATGCACACAAACGCGCCGTTTGGATTCAAATTCCAAACGGCGCGTTTAATGTTGGACGGATGTTTGATCCAGGACGCTTGTGCGAAGGGCTGAAACGGCAGCCGCCGGCTTTATGCCTTTACGAGGATCTTTTCGATGCCCCCCACGAACATGATATGATAATCTTTGTTCGGGTAGTTTTTCCCGTCCAGAGAGCCGTCCGTGAAGCAGGCGGGCTGGAACGGCTGGCGGTAAAGCTTCCGGCAGAGGAACACGGTTTTCGCCTCGCGGAAGTACGGAGCCTCCGCGCCGAACGCGGGGGTGAGCCCCGCGGCGCCGATCTTGTCGCCGTCGCGGCCGGAATGGCTGCCGCAGTAGTCGAGCGCCCCGCGGTATTTTTCATCGAACACGCTGAGCGAAAAATACTTTTCCCTGTCCAGAAAGCCGAGCGTATAGCGCGTGGGGCGCACATACACGGTCGCCGCGGGCATGCTCCACAGCACGCCGAGGGAACCCCAGCTCGCCGTCATGGTGTTGCACTTTTCCGAAGTGCCTGCCGTGATGAGCATCCACTCGCTGCCGATCATGGTAAACGGGTTGACGTTCAGGCCCTTCGGTTCTATCGCACGAAATCCATCCATCTTTCGATCCCTCCCGGATTCATTTTTTCGCTTTCATGGTATTTCATCCCGGGCAAAAAGTCAACCCCGCAAAAATTGTATGGCTCCCCTGTATTTTTCCTCATTTAGGCTTGCTTTTATACATTATTCATAAGGGCGGACGATTCTCCGCACCTATTGATTTCACGTGAGAATATTCAAGCGGGATGCGGGGATTTTTAAAACGGTCCGCCGCCCTTTCCCACTTTTCCAATAGAATAAATATTCAGTTGTTCCTTGCAATTTTGCATGAGACGTGTATAATTAAAACCTATAAAACAAAGAAAGGCGGTGGACAGCATGCAAAAAGAGATCAAGAAAGTTGTGCTCGCGTACTCGGGCGGTCTGGATACTTCCATTATCATCCCGTGGCTGAAAGAGCACTTCAACAACTGCGAAGTGGTCGCGGTTGCCGCAGACGTTGGACAGGGCGACGAGCTCGCCGGACTGGAGGACAAGGCAAAGCGAAGCGGCGCCTCCAAGCTGTATGTGGCGGATCTCAAGGATGAGCTTGTGGAAAGCTACATTTGGCCGACGCTGAAAGCGGGAGCCGTTTACGAAGATAAATATCTGTTGGGGACCTCGTTCGCACGACCTGTCATCGCCAAGCATCTGGTGGAGATCGCCAGGAAAGAGGGGGCGGACGCCATCGCGCACGGCGCGACCGGAAAGGGCAACGACCAGGTCCGCTTCGAACTGGGCATCCGCGCCTTCGCGCCGGACATGACCGTCATCGCCCCGTGGCGCATCTGGGACATCACCTCGCGCGACGAGGAAATCGACTACGCCGAGGCGCACCACATCCCGCTGAACGTCACGCGCGAAACGAGCTATTCCAAGGACCGGAACCTGTGGCACCTCTCGCACGAGGGCCTCGACTGCGAGGACCCGGCCAACGAGCCGGACTACGACAAGATCCTGGAGCTCGGCGTTTCGCCGGAAAAAGCCCCCGACAAGCCGACCTATGTGACCGTTTCGTTTGAAAAGGGCGTTCCCGTCAAAGTGGACGGCGAAAAGCTTTCCGGCGTGGAGATCATTCAGAAGCTGAATCAGCTCGGCGGCGAAAACGGCGTCGGCATCGTGGATATGGTCGAGAACCGCCTGGTGGGAATGAAATCGCGCGGCGTGTACGAAACGCCCGGCGGCTCCATCCTCTACTGGGCGCACGCCAAGCTGGAAGAGCTCTGCCTCGACCGCGACACGCTTCATTTCAAGCAGGGCGTCGCCCAAAAATTCGCCGAGCTGGTGTACGACGGCAAGTGGTTCACCCCTCTGCGCGAGGCGCTTTCCGCTTTCGTGGACTCCACGCAGCGGAACGTGACCGGCGACGTGAAGCTCAAGCTTTACAAGGGCAACATCATCGACGCGGGCGTGACTTCCCCGTATTCCCTCTACGACGGGGAGATTGCGACCTTCGGCACGGACCATGTCTACAACCAGGCGGACGCGGCCGGCTTTATCAATCTGTTCGGCCTGCCGATCGCCGTTCAGGCGCAGAAAAGGATCGCGCGCGGCGAAATGGCCTGACGGAAAAAACGGAAGTTTCGGGGGGCGGACGCAGCCGGCCCCCTTTTTTGTGATTTCCGCCGCGCCGCGGCGGAGAACGGGAGGGAATTTTCTTGAAGCTGTGGGAGGATGGATTCCACAAAAAGCTTGCCGGAACGACGGACGACTTCGACTCCTCGATCGCGTTCGACAGCCGCATGGTGAAAGAGGACATCGAGGGCAGCATCGCCCACGCCGCGATGCTGGGCGAATGCGGCATCCTCGTACCGGAGGAAGCGGACAGGATCTGCGCGGGCCTGAGGGGAATCCTCGCGGACCTGGAGAGCGGAAAGCTTGCGGTCGACAAAAACGCCGAGGACGTGCACACGTTCGTGGAGGGCGAGCTGACCGCCCGCCTCGGCGACGCGGGCCGCCGGCTGCACACGGCGCGCAGCCGGAACGACCAGGTGGCGACGGACCTGCGCCTCTACCTGAAAAAGGACTGCGCCCGGGTGCTGAAGCTCCTCAGGGAGCTCACGGAGGTTCTGTGCCGCCGCGCGCTGGAAACGAAGGACGCCGTGATGCCGGGCTACACGCACCTGCAGCGCGCGCAGCCGGTGACGTTCGGGCACCACCTGCTCGCCTACGCGGAGATGTTCCTCCGCGACGCGGACAGGCTCCGCGGCGCGGAAAAGCGCATGGACGTCTGCCCGCTGGGAGCCTGCGCGCTCGCCGGGACGACCTACCCCGTGAACCGCGCGCGCACGGCGGAGCTGCTCGGCTTTTCCGGCGGCCCCGCGCGCAACAGCCTGGACGCCGTTTCCGACCGGGATTTCTGCCTGGAGCTCGCCTCGTGCGCGGCCATCTGCATGATGCACCTCTCGCGCTTTTCGGAGGAGATCGTGCTCTGGTGCTCGTGGGAGTTCCGGTTCGTGAAGCTCGACGACGCCTATTCCACCGGCTCCAGCATCATGCCGCAGAAAAAGAACCCCGACGTCGCCGAGCTGGTGCGCGGAAAGGCCGGGCGCGCCTACGGCGACATGATCGCGCTTTTCACCATGATGAAGGGGCTTCCCCTCGCCTACGACAAGGATATGCAGGAGGACAAGCAGGCCGTCTTCGACGCGATGGACACGCTGAAATCCTGCCTGACCGCCTTCACGCCGATGGTCGCCACCATGAAAATCCTGCGGGAAAACATGAGGGCGGCTGCGGCGAAGGGCTTCCTCAACGCGACCGACTGCGCGGATTACCTGGTCGGGAAGGGGCTGCCGTTCCGCACGGCGTACGGCATCGTCGGCAACCTGGTGGCGTTCTGCACGGAGCACGGCCTGACGCTGGAGACGCTGCCGCTGGAGGAATACCGGAAATTCAGCACCAGCTTCGGCTCGGACGTTTACAAAGCCATCGCGCTGGACCGCTGCGTGAACGGCAGGAACATTACGGGCGGGCCCGCCCCCGCGAACGTGCAGGCCGAAGCGGAGCGCATCCTCGCCTCGCTGCGCTGAAAGCGGCGGGCTCCGTCCCGGGCTCCGGGATTTCTCCGCCCTTAAAAAGGAGCAAGGGGCTGCCGGTGCGTTCGCACCGGCAGCCCCTTTTCGCGCGGGAAATCCAGGTCAGTCCTCAATGGCGGCTTTCCGGGCATTGATCTCCCGGAAGAGCGAAACGTCCATCTTCGGTTCCCTTTGGTAAGTATAGAGGCCGTTGCATTCCTGCTCCACGTCGGTGAGCTGCGTGTAACAGAAGCCGAAGATGCGCGGGTTATCGAGCAGCGCGTCCGTCAGGCCGCGGTAGCGCTCCACGAACTCCGCCTTGGTTTTCGGGCCTTCCCCGTAGCCCCACGCGCCGCCGCCTTTTCCAGGGGCCCAGCGGATGCCGCCGTACTCGCTCACGAACACGGGCAGGCCCTCCGGGTAACGCTGGCGCTGCGGGAACGGCTCGCGGAACGGGCCCTCGCCCTTCCCGAACGCCTCGTAATGCGCGCGGAACGCTTCCGGGCTCTGCTCGTAGTCGTGCAGGTCGTAGACGTCGGTGACGACATGGTAGCCGCCGCTCGCGTCGATGCAGGGGCGGGTGGGGTCGAGCTGCTTCGTCAGGCGGTAGGCGAACTCCAGAAGGCCGCGCGGCTGATTTCTGCCGGCGAAGTCCCACGCCTCGTTGAACGGGCACCAGCCCACGACGGCGGGGTGGTTGAAGTCGCGCTCCACCGCCTCGGCCCATTCGGGGAGGAAGCCGGCGTATCCGCCGGCGCCGCCGACGTCGAGGCCCCAGCTCGCCATCTCACCCCAGACGAGGTAGCCGAGCCGGTCGCAGTCGTACAGAAAGCGGGGCTCGAAAACCTTCTGGTGCAGGCGCGCGCCGTTGAAGCCCGCCGCCATGGAGAGGCGGATGTCGTTTTCCAGCGCCCGCGCGTCCGGCGCCGTGTAGATGCCGTCGGGATAGAAGCCCTGGTCGAGCACGAGCCTCTGGAAGACGGAAACGCCGTTGATCAGAAAGCGGTACCCGGAAAAGCGGACCTCCCGCAGGCCGAAGTAGCTCTTGACCTCGTCGTCCCCGAAGGTGAGCCGCACGTCGTACAGATTTCCGTGCCCGGGGCTCCAGAGATGCTTCTCGCCGAGCTTCAGCACCGCGCAGGCCGTGCCGTTTCCGGCGCGGACCGCGGCAGCCCCGCAGGGGCGCCCGGCAAAGGAAGCCTCCGCGCGGAATTCCCCTTCGCCGGCGACCTTTGCCCGGATGGCGACGCTGCCGTCCTCCACGTTCGGGTAATACCGCACGGAGAGGATGCGCGCCCTGGGGGCGAACTCCAGCCACACCGTCTGCCAGATGCCGGTCGTGCGCGTATAGTCGCAGCCGTACGAGAAGTAGCGGTCGCTCTGCTTTCCGGTCGGCTGCAATCCGCTCCTGCCGTGGTCCGCCGCGCAGACGACGAGCGTGTTTTTCCCCTCGCGCAGCAGGCCGGAGATCTCAAACTGAAACGAGGCGTAGCCGCCGCGGTGCGCGCCCGCCTCCCTGCCGTTCACGAAGACGCGCGCCTCGTAGTCCACGGCGCCGAAATGGAGGATCGCCGCGCCGGCGAGGTCCTCCTTCGAGACGGAAAACGTCCGGCGGTACCAGCAGCAGGGGATGAAATCCGTATGGCGCACCCCGCTGAGGACGCTTTCCGGGCAGAACGGGACCCGGATTTTTTCCGGGAAATCCCCCGTTTCATAGAGCTTCCGCTCCAGGCCGCTTTCGCCGAAGTCGAATGCGAAATCCCATGTGCCGTTCAGGTTTTGCCAGCGCTTCCGCTCAAACTGCGGGTCCGGGTGCTCGGGACGCGGAATCCGGTTTGCTTCACTGTCGCTCATTGTCGTTTCTCCCTTCCGCCCGTCCGGCGGCGTTTTCCGCCGCGAGGCGATACGGGCGCACGCATCGATTGGATTGTGTCATAACGCATTATAACGCCCGAGGCGGCCCGCGTCAATCGGGACGCGGAAAAGCCCTTCCGCATTGACCGCGGGGAGAAAAAACGGTATAATGCACTCGAGCCCGCCGACTTTTCCGCGCCTTTCGGGAAGACGGCCGGGAAGAACAATTGGGCGTCGGGGGGCTGTGCCTTGAAGATAGCGGTTGTGTGCGACGCGCTGGGCGAAGAAAACAACGGCACCACGATTGCGGCGATGAACCTGATCCGGAGCCTGAAGGCGAAGGGCCATGAGGTGCGCGTCGTCTGTCCGGACGCGGGCCGCGCGGAGCGGGAGGGGTTCTTCGTCGTGCCCGCCTACGATTTCGGGCCGTTCAGCGGATACGTCGCCCGGAACGGCGTCACCCTGGCGAAGCCGGACCGCGGCGTCCTGCTCCGGGCGCTCCGCGGCGCGGACGCCGTGCACGCGATGTTCCCGTTCCCGCTCGGCAGCGCCGCGGCGAAAATGGCGCACAGGCTCGGGATTCCCCTGACCGCGGGCTTCCACTGCCAGGCGGAGAATCTTACGGCACATTTCCGCCTGATGAATTTCCCGCCCGCCAACCGGCTGGCCTACCGCCTTTTCTACCGCAGCCTGTACCGCTACTGCGACTGCATCCATTATCCGTCGCAGTTCATCTGCGACGTGTTCGAGCGCGAGGT
>DHAI01000092.1:10547-14582 GCA_002397355.1 Ruminococcaceae bacterium UBA4958
AAAGCCGGCCGGCATGGAGGGGAGGTTCGTCATCCTGTTCACGGGGCGGTACAGCCGCGAGAAGTCGCACCGGGTGCTGATCGACGCCGCGGCGAGGTCCCGCCACAGGGAGAAGCTCCAGCTCGTCTTCGCGGGGGAAGGGCCGGAGGAAGAGCGCCTGCGGCGGTACGCGGCGAAGCGGAGCATCCTCCCGCCCGTGATGCGGTTTTTCAGCCGCCCGGAGCTCGTCCGCGTCCAGCGCTGCGCGGACCTCTACGTCCACCCCGCGGAGATCGAGATCGAGGCGATCGCCTGCCTGGAGGCGATCGCCTGCGGGAACGTGCCCGTCATCTCGGATTCGCCCCGCAGCGCGGCGCGGAGCTTTGCGCTGACGGACAAAAACCTCTTCGCCTGCAACGATCCCGGCGACCTCGCGCGGAAGATCGACTTCTGGATCGAGCACCCCGCGGAACGGAAGGCCTGCGGCGAACGGTATCTGCGCTACGCCGAGCGGTTCCGGCTGGACCAATGCATGGACGAGATGGAAGCCATGATCCTCGACACCATCCGGGAAAAGGCGGAAGCAGGGAGAAAGAGCCCCCGCGCATGACCGCGCGGCGAAGACGCGTCCGAATCCTCCGCGAAAGCGGGGGAAAGGGCGGAAAACATTTGCCGGATCCGATTTACAAAGGACGCCGGATACGGTAAAATGAAAACGGAAACGGGGCCTTCCGGGAGATCGCCTCTCCCGCTTTCCCCCACGCATAAAAAGCCGACTTTTGAAAGGAGTCTCCGATCATGGGCCTGATCAAAGCTGCATTCGGTTCCGCGGGAGGCGTGCTGGCCGACCAGTGGAAAGAGTATTTTTCCTGCGACTCCCTGCCGGCGGACATCATCGCCGTAAAAGGGCGGAAGCGCACCTCCGGCCGCTCCTCCAACAGGCGCGGAAGCGACAATGTCATTACCGACGGCTCGGTGATCGCCGTGGCGGACGGGCAGTGCATGCTCATCGTGGAGCAGGGCAAGGTGGTGGACGTCTGCGCGGAGCCCGGCGAGTACGTGTACAGCAACGCCACGGAGCCGTCCGTCTTTACCGGGGACCTCGACGGCGTGAGGGAGGTCTTTGATCACATCGGCAAGCGGTTCGCCTTCGGCGGCCAGCCGCCCGAGGACCAGCGCGTCTACTACTTCAACACGAAAGAGCTCGTGGGCAACAAATACGGCACGCCGAACCCGGTTCCCTTCCGCGTGGTGGACCGGAACGCCGGGCTGGACGCCGACATCTCCATCCGCTGCTTCGGCGAATACAGCTACCGTGTCGTCAACCCCATCCTCTTTTACACCAACGTGTGCGGCAACGTGGAGGACGCCTACAGCCGCGGCGAGATCGACGGCCAGCTCAAGACCGAGCTGCTGACCGCCCTGCAGCCCGCGTTCGCCAGGATCTCCGCCATGGGCATCCGCTACTCCGCGCTGCCCGGCCACACGCAGGAGCTCGCGGACGTGCTGAACCAGATCCTCACGGCGAAGTGGCGCGGCCTGCGCGGCATCGAGATCGTCTCCTTCGGCGTCTCCAGCGTGACGGCGAGCGGCGAAGACGAGGCGATGATCAAGCAGATGCAGCGGGACGCGGCTTACCGCGACACGACCACGGCGGCGGCGGCGCTGGTCGGCGCCCAGGCCCAGGCCATGCGGGACGCGGCCAGGAACGCCTCGGCCGGCCCGGCCATGGCCTTTATGGGCATGAACATGGCGGGCGGCGCCGGCGGCGCGAAAGCCCGGGACCTGTATCAGATGGGCCGGAAGGAACCCGCCGCCCAGGCGGCCGCAAGCTGGACCTGCTCCTGCGGCGCGGTGAACACGGGAAAGTTCTGCACGGAATGCGGCAGGCCGAGGCCCGGGTCCCCGGCGGAAAAATCGAAAGCCGCCCCGGCGGCCTCGAGCTGGACCTGCTCCTGCGGCGCGGTGAATACGGGAAATTTCTGCACGGAGTGCGGCAGGCCGAGGCCTGCCGGCGCGCCGCGGTACCGGTGCGGCAAATGCGGCTGGGAGCCCGAGGACCCCGCGCACCCGCCGAAGTTCTGCCCGCAGTGCGGCGACCCGTTCGACGGCGGCGACCTGAAGAAATAAAGGCGGGATTTCCGGAAGCGAAGGAGGAAATCGGATCATGGCTGAACAGGTGACGAACTATCAGTGCCCGGCCTGCACCGGTCCGCTGCACTTCTCGGCGAAAACCGGGAAGCTGCAGTGCGATTACTGCGGCAGGTCCTACGACGTCGCCGTGATCGAGCAGCTCTACGCCGACCGGGAGAAGGCCGCCGCCGGGACGGAGCCGCAGTGGGACGCCTCGGCCGCCGGCGGGCAGTGGACCGAGGAGGAGAAGGCGCGCATGCGGACCTATACCTGCCCCTCCTGCGGCGCGGAGCTGATCTGCGACGACACCACCGCCGCGACCAGCTGCCCTTACTGCGGGAACCCGACCGTGATCCCCGGCAGATTCTCCGGGGCGCTGAAGCCGGATTACGTCATCCCGTTCCGGATGGATAAGGCCGCCGCGACGGAGGCGCTGAAAAAATACTACAGGGGCAAAAAGCTCCTGCCGAAGGAATTCGCCCTTCAGAACCACATCGAGGAGATCAAGGGCATCTACGTCCCGTTCTGGCTGTTCGACGGCAGCGCGAGCGCCGACCTCAGCTTCCTCGGCACGCGGGTGGAGATGTTCCGGCAGGGGCGGGACCAGGTCACGGTAACGCGGTATTTCCGCGTGGCGCGCTCGGGCGACATATCCTTTAGGCGCGTCCCGGCCGACGCCTCCAGCAAAATGCCGGACGCCCACATGGACTCGATCGAGCCGTTCCGCTACGCGGACATCAAGCCGTTTTCTTTCGGCTATCTGCCCGGCTTCCTCGCGGACAAGTACGACGTGGACGCCAAAACAAGCAGCAGGCGCGTCAACGAGCGCATCCGCGCCAGCACGGTGGAGGCGTTCACGGCCACCGTCGCCGGGTACGCGACACTGACGCCGCAGTACACGAACATCCGGCTGAAGCAGGGAGAAGTGAAGTACGCGCTGCTCCCCGTGTGGCTGCTGAGCACGAAATGGAAGGGCAAAAACTTTTTGTTCGCCATGAACGGCCAGACGGGAAAGCTGATCGGCGACCTGCCCGTCTCATGGAAAAAATTCTGGGCGTATTTTTTCGGCATCAGCCTGCCGCTGATCGCCATTTTCCTGACCATCGCGCTGCATTGAGGGAGGCACCCGCATGAAAAGAAAGATCCTGCCGTTTCTGCTGTTCCTCGCCTTCGCCGTCTTGCTGGCCTGCCCCGTCTCCGCGGCCGGCGGCAACCGGGTAACCGACGGGGCCGGCCTCCTGACGCAGGCGCAGTGCGACGAGCTGAACCGGCGCGCGGCGGAGATCTCGCAGAAATACCGGTGCGACGTGGACATCGTGACGGTAAACGAGATGGACGGCGGCGACGCCTACGAAGCCGCGGAATCCGCCTACCGGGAAAACGGCCTCGGCTACGGGAGCGAGAAGAGCGGGCTGCTGCTGTTTTTGAGCATGGAAGACCGCGACTACGCGCTCGTTGCCTACGGGTACGGCAACACCGCATTCACCGACCACGGCAAGGACGTGATGCTCGACGACAACGTGCTCCCCCTTCTGCGAAAGGACCGGTATTACGAGGCCTTTTCCAGGTATCTGGACCTCTCGGGAGAATACCTGGAGACGGCCCGGGCAGGCAAGCCGTTCGACGTGGGCAGCGACCCGAAAAGGAAGACTGGGGCCGTCGCCGCCGCGGTCCTCGTGCCGTTCGGGATCGCGCTCGCCGTCTGCCTGATCCTCAAGCGGCAGATGAAAACGGCCGTGCTCCAGCGCACGGCCGACCGCTACATAGACCGCGACAGCATGCATGTCACCCGGGCGCAGGACGTCTTCCTGTACCAGACGGTCACGCGCATAAGGATCCCGGAGGAATCCTCCCGCGGCGGCGGAACCACCATAAACCGCGGCGGCTTTTCCGGAAGGAGCGGAAAATTCTGAGGCGCGCATC
>DHAI01000092.1:14802-15037 GCA_002397355.1 Ruminococcaceae bacterium UBA4958
AGTTTCCGGGACGGTTTTCCCGGAAACGCCCGTTTTGCCGTTCCCCGTTTTCCCCGGCGGAAGGGAAAATCAGCTTATGTTCCCTTCGAGATACCTCTCCGCCTCGGCAAGGACGTTTCTGTCGTTGTCGAACGTGACGAGCTTCAGCGCTTCGGAGAACGGACACCACCGCGAGTCCTGGATCTCGCTGGCCTGCAGCGTCACGGTTTCCGTCACGGGGCGCGCGAGGAAATAC
>DHAI01000092.1:15248-15448 GCA_002397355.1 Ruminococcaceae bacterium UBA4958
TCCACCGCAAGCCCGGTTTCCTCCCGGATCTCGCGCCTCGCCGTTTCCTCCTCCGTTTCCGCCCCCTCCACATGGCCCTTCGGAAAGGCCCAGTGGCCGCGGTTGTGCCGGATGACCAGGAAAAGCGGCGGGTTTCCCGGCTTTGCGACGACGGCCCCGCACGATTTCTCCCGCTTCGGGCCGGCGCCCGCGGCGTCCCT
>DHAI01000092.1:15627-17026 GCA_002397355.1 Ruminococcaceae bacterium UBA4958
CGCCGCGCCAGCGCCGCCTCATAGGCGGATTTCGTTTCCGCGTCGAGGCACACCACCGTCACGTCGCGCACGACCTTCGAGGACGCGAGGAAGCCGGCGATCTCCCGGACGGCGATCCCGGCGGCGCGGGAAAGCGGAAATCGGTACGCGCCCGTGCTGATGGACGGAAACGCCACGCTGCGGCAGCCGTTCTCCTCGGCGACGCGCAGGCAGTTCCGGTAGCAGGAAGCGAGGAGCTTGTCCTCTCCTTCGTTGCCGCCGCGCCAGACCGGTCCGGGCGTGTGGATCACGTGGGCCGCGGGCAGCCGGTACCCCTTCGTGATCTTCGCCCCGCCGGCAGGGCAGCCGTGCAGGCCGCGGCATTCCTCCAGGAGCCCGGGCCCCGCGGCCCTGTGGATGGCGCCGTCCACCCCGCCGCCGCCGAGCAGCGTGGTGTTCGCCGCGTTCACGATCGCGTCCGCCCGGTATTTTGTGATGTCCCCCAACTCGACAGAAAAGCCCATTGATTTTCCTTCCTTTCACGTTTCCCCAAAAAGGATGCGCGTCATTTTCTCCGGATTTTCCAGGAACCGGCGCGTGAGCTGATAATGCTCCGTCTCGCGGTAATCCACGGTGTGCACGCCGTCCGGCGTGAGCTCGTAGATCCGCGCGCCGGGATACGCCATCAGGATCGGCGAATGCGTGGCGACGATGAACTGCGAGTTTTTCTCCACCAGGCGATGCAGCGCCGCGAGCAGCGCCATCTGGCTGGCGGGCGAAAGCGCGGCCTCCGGCTCGTCCAGCAGGTAAAGGCCGTTCCCGCCGAAGCGGTTCCGGACGACGGCGAGGAAGCTCTCGCCGTGCGACTGGCGGTGGAGCGAGACGCCGCCGTAGCTGTCCACCACGCGGGGAGCCGGAGAGGGGGCGCCGTCCATGTCGTCGATATTGCTCGCCAGATTGTAGAGGCTTTCGGCCCGCAGGAAAAAGCCGTCGCTTGCATACGCCCGCCGCACCAGCGTCAGGGAACGGTACAGCTCCGAATGGGTGGCCCGCGTGGAGAACGTGAAGTTCCTGGTTCCTCCCTCCGGATTGAAGCCGTAGGCGACGGCGATTCCCTCCAGCAGCGTGGACTTTCCCGTTCCGTTTTCCCCCACGAAGAACGTGACCGGCTTCGGAAAGCGAAGCTCGCGGTTTTCCAGAAGATACCGCACCGCCGGCAGCCCCCGCAGATAGGAGCCTTCCGGAAGCGGCCGCGTCAGCTGCACGGCGCTGATATAGTTTCCGTCCATTCCCTTTCCTTCCCCCGCTTTTTCTTTTATTATCCTCCCGCCGCAAAAGCCCGGCAATCCTTTCCCTACCTCCAGGCAGGTCCCCGCCCGCAAAAGCGCCCATCCTTCTGCGGACTTTCCCGAAGTTTGAC
>DHAI01000066.1:0-2179 GCA_002397355.1 Ruminococcaceae bacterium UBA4958
CATATTACACAGAACGGGCCGAAGGTGGACCATTCCACGGCGGGCGCGCAGGCCGTTCTGCAAGCGTCTCCGACCGGCGTGGGAAAGATTCTGGCCTACTGCGTCGCGGGGCACCACGCCGGCTTGCCGGACGGCGGCGGCCGGGCCGATTCGGAGGGCGAATCCACGCTGGCCGCCCGGCTGAAACGCCAGATCCCGGATTTCAGCCCGTTTTATCGGGCGGTCGATCTTCCGGGCCTGCTGCCCAAATCGATCCCGCCGATCCGCGCAATCGGCAAAGGCGGCTTTACCGCTTCCTTTTTCATCCGGATGCTGTTTTCCTGTCTCGTCGACGCGGACTTTCTCGATACGGAGCGTTTCGTCTCCAACGGGACGGTCGAAAGGGGGACGGGGGAGAGCATCCCGGCGCTGCTGGAAAAGCTCGAGAAACACCTCGCCGCGTTCGGGCGCCCCGCAAACGCGCTCAATGCGAAGCGGTGCGAGATCCTGCGTACCTGCCGGCGAAAGGCGGCGGGGCCGAAGGGCCTTTATACGCTGACGGTGCCGACGGGCGGCGGCAAAACCCTCTCCTCGCTTGCGTTCGCGCTGCGCCACGCCGCGGCGCACGGGATGAGGCGGGTGATCTACGCGATTCCGTATACCAGCATCATTGAGCAGAACGCCGCCGTGTTCCGGAAGATCCTGGGGGACGAAAACGTGCTGGAGCATCAGAGCAATTTTACGTTTCCCGACTGCGCGGACGAACGGGAGACGAAGGAACAGGAAAGGCTGAAGCTTGCCGCGGAGAACTGGGACGCCCCGCTGATCGTGACGACGAACGTGCAGTTCTTCGAATCCCTGTTCGCGAACCGGTCTTCCCGCTGCCGCAAGCTCCACAACATCGCGGGCAGCGTCGTCATCTTCGACGAGGCGCAGATGATCCCGCGGGAGTATCTCCTGCCCTGCGTCCGGGCAATCTCGGAGCTGGTCATGAACTACGGCTGCACGGCGGTCCTGTGCAGCGCGACGCAGCCCGCGCTGCAGGGGCTTTTCCCTCCGGAGGTGAAAAGCGCGGAGATCTGCGGGGACATTCCCGGAACATATGCGTTTTTCCGGCGCACCCGGATGGTTTCCGCCGGGGAGCGGAGCGACGAGGACCTGGCGCGGGAGCTCAACGGCCAAAGCCAGGTGCTGTGCATCGTAAACACCAAAAGACACGCGCGGGAGCTCTATTTTCTGCTGAAGCGGGAGGGGAGCTTCCACCTTTCCACGCTGATGACTCCGTCCCACCGGAAACGGGTGCTGGACGAGATCCGGAAACGGCTGAAAGACGGACGTCCTTGCCGCGTGGTTTCCACCAGCCTGATCGAAGCCGGCGTCGACGTCGATTTTCCCTCCGTGTACCGCGAGGAGGCGGGCCTGGATTCCGAAATCCAGGCGGCGGGCCGCTGCAACCGGGAAAACAGGCGCCCGGCGGAGGAAAGCCGCGTCGTGATCTTCCGCTCCGAGGAAAAATACCTCCGTCATCTGCCCGCGCGCATCCAGACGCCCGCCGACGTCACGAAGGTCGTGGCGGAAAAATACGAGGACATTGCGTCGCCGGAGGCCATCCGCTGCTATTTTGAAACCATGTACCGCGTTTCCGCCGACCGGCTCGATAAGGGAAACGTCGTGGAAAGATTCGAGCGGGGCGCGGCCGACGATTTCAATTTTCCGTTCGCCGACGTGGCGGACGGGTTCCACCTGATCGACACGGAGCAGGAAGCCGTCCTGATCCCCGCGGAGCCGGAGGCGAAGGCCCTGCTGCTGCGGTTCCGCAGCGGTGAAAGGAGCCGGGAGCTCTTCCGCGCGCTCGGCCCGTACTGCGTCAACGTGTACCGGGAGCATTTCAACGCGCTGTACGATTCCGGGAAAATCGAACTCCTTGACGGCCAGCTCGCCGTCCTGTCCGACCTGGACGCCTATTCGCAGGAGACGGGACTTGCCCTGCCGGCGGGTTCCGGAAATGCCTATTTCGCATAAAATACGGTTGGCGGCAGGAGAAAGCCCTGCCGCCAACCGCGCTCATGAAATTCCATTCATCCAAAAAACTGTTTCAACCCACGCACTTTTGCATGCGACTCTTATATTATTGTACTCCCTCAAAAAAATATTAAAATTTCGCTTGAAAAATTTGAAAAGCGCTCTATAATATTATGTA
>DHAI01000066.1:2426-2767 GCA_002397355.1 Ruminococcaceae bacterium UBA4958
ATGTCCTACGACGCGATGACGCCCTCCGCCGCGCGCGGCATCCTGGAATCCATATATTGGAAACCGGAGATCAGGTATAAGATCGACCGCATTGATGTGTGCAACCCGATCCGGTTCGCCAATATCCGGCGCAACGAGGTTTCCGAAAAGCTGCCGCGCGGCGACGGGCTGGCCGCCCTGAACAAGAGGAAAGTGCCGTATCTGTATGCGCCCGAGGTGATCCAGCAGCGCGCTTCCACGGTCCTCCGGGACGTGAGGTATGTGATCGAGGCCCATTTCGAACTGACGGGCAAGGGCGGGGAACAGGATTCGGAGGAAAAGCACTACGCGATCCTGATGCG
>DHAI01000066.1:3061-4496 GCA_002397355.1 Ruminococcaceae bacterium UBA4958
GTTTTTCCGCGCCGTGATGCGGGACGGCCGGATCGACGTTGCTGAAAGCGAGGTGAAAACATGATTTTACAGTCGCTCGCGCGATATTACGAGCTGCTCGCGGAGGACGGGAAACTGCCGAAACCCGGTTACTGCACCGCCAAAGTGTCCTATGCGCTGAACCTTTCGGAAAGCGGCGGCCTTCTCGGCGTCGTCAACCTGAAAAAGACGGTGCAGCGCGGAAAAAAGAAAGTGGAAGCGCCGCAAATCGTGGAGGTGCCGGAGCAGGCTACCCGATCGGTGGATATTTCCGCGAACTTCCTGTGCGACAACTCCACCTATCTGCTCGGCATCGACGGGAAAGGCAGGCCGGAGCGCTCCAAAGAATGCTTCGAGGCCAGCCGTAAGCTGCACGAAACGGTGCTGCAGGGTGTCCATACCCCGGCGGCCGAGGCGGTGCTCGGCTTTTTCCGGAGGTGGGAGCCGGAGCGGGCCCGGGAAGATCCCGTGCTTGCGGAAAAGCTGGAGGATATTTTCAAGGGCGGGAACCTGGTCTTTATGATCGACGGTGGAGAATTCGCGCAGGACGACGCGGACGTACGCCGCGCGTGGGAAGCCTACCGGGAATCCCTTGATCCGGGAAAACGGATGCAGTGCCTTGTCACGGGAAAGGAAGAGCCCGTGGCCGTGCTCCACGGTAAGATCAAGGGAGTCAAAGGGGCGCAGACCGCCGGGGCGAACCTCGTCAGCTTCAACGCGGACGCCTACGAATCCTACGGGCATGACGGCGGGCAGGGGCTCAACGCGCCGGTCGGCCGGTATGCGGCTTTCGCGTATGTGACCGCGCTGAACCACCTGCTCTCCGACCAGGAGCACCGGATTCGGATCGGGGACACCACGGTCGTCTATTGGGCGGAAAGCCCCAGGCCCGTTTATCGGGACATTTTCACCGCTGCGCTGAGCCCGCAGAACGAAGATCAGAACAGGCTGCTCGGTGACGTGATGAAGCGGCTGGAGCGGGGCAAACCGGTCGCGGAAGACGTCGACATGCGGACGCCCTTTTACATTCTCGGCCTGTCGCCGAACGCGGCGCGGCTCTCCGTCCGTTTCTTTCTGCGGGACAGCTTCGGCAATTTTTTACAACACATCCGGCGGCATTATGACGATCTGGAAATCGCGCATGCCCCACAGGATTTCCCCTATCTTACGCTTTACTGGCTGCTGCGCGAGACCGTGAATCCGAACTCGAACGATAAGGCCGCTTCGCCCCTGATGAGCGGCGAGGTCCTGAAATCCATCCTGCTCGGCCTGCCTTACCCGCAGTCACTGCAGAGCGCGGTGATGCTCCGCATCCGAGCCGAACAGGACGACGAGGACCGGCATCTCAAAAAGATCACCCGCGGACGGGCGGCCATTTTGAAGGCCTGCCTCTTGCGGAAACGGAAAGAAGACTATA
>DHAI01000069.1:0-8475 GCA_002397355.1 Ruminococcaceae bacterium UBA4958
AGGGACGCCATAATTGTTAAAAGCACTTCGCCCTTGGAATCCATTGTGTTGATGTTTTCTTTTTCAAAATATACAGGAATGTTTTTCTCTTTCAGCTGACGGATGTATTTCAAGCAGTCCAGCGTATTTCGGGCAAACCGGCTGATAGATTTTGTGATAATCATATCGATGCTGCCTGCCATGCACTCGTCGATCATACGGTTGAATTCATCACGCTTTTTTGTGTTGGTGCCGGAAATGCCGTCGTCGGTGTAAACGCCTTACGGACTATTTCCCAATGCCTAAAAAATCGGCGCGTGCCTGTATTTAACCAGTCACACGCCGTTATTCGTCTTTGAGAGTTTGGGATATGTCGTCGAGATAGTTATAAATAATCCTTACGTTCTGGGACTTGCTCCTTGCCCAATGATTGTACCTTGCAGCAGTGTATTCCGCTTCGCTAACCTCAATCCGCTGTATGAATTCGTGTACAATTTCCACAGTCAATTCCGTGATTTCCGTATGTGACCGCACCAGCTTGAGAAAATTATCAATGTTTGTGGTCTGCTGCACCGCCTTGCCAAGCAGACTTTCTAATTCGGTGGTTTTTGCTTTCAAACCCGATTGTTCGGCCTCGTAACCAGCCAACATAACCTGAAACCGCTCTTCACTTATTTTTCCTTCCACGTTGTCCTCGTAAATTTTGCTTATGATACGGTCGAGCACCGTAATACGTGTTTTTGACTTGGTAAGCTCATTTTTTGCCTTTTGCAGTCCGCGCTCGGTTTCCTTAGCGTCAGCCGCGCTTAACTTCGCTACGAACTCGCGCTCGTTGGTCTTTGCAAGTCTCATAACACGCTGTAAGTCGCCAAGTACCAAATCCTCCACACTTGCTCGGCTAATCGAGTGTGATGTGCAGGTCGCGTACTGCGTGTAGGAGCGTGAGTTCCTGCAGACGTAATTGCAGTAGTTTCTGAGCGAGCCGTCTGAGTTTTTTAGTGAACTCCTCTTCGCGTGAAGGCGGCTTCCACAATCCATGCAGTACATCACATCGTCAAGCGCGCCCTTTACATATATCCGCGTGACTTGGCGGCGTCCCGCGCGGATACGCTGGACGGTTTCAAAGGTTTCATCGTCGATAATGGCTGGATGGGCATTTTCGCGGACAATCCACTCTTCTTCGGGCTTCGTATACTTACGATGGTCTTTGTATGACTTGCTCGTTTTGCGGTTGAGGATTGCCCTGCCCGTGTACTCTCTGTTGGCGAGTATTCCGCTGACTACGCTGGTATGCCAATCAGTGTCAGGATGTTTCAGTATGTGTTTCGGGACGACGCTATCACGCTCCGCTTTGTAAATTTGCGGAATTTTCAACTCACGCCGGCCAAGCTCCTTTGCGATGTACTGAGGTCCCATACCCTCAACGCACATTCTGAAAATGTCGCGGACAACATCGGCAGCGGGTTCGTCAATATCCCAGACAAACTTATCCTTCTGGGACGGCTTGTAGCCGTAAGGCGCGACGGAGTTGGAGTGTTTGCCGTTTAAGGCTTTCGCCTTAAACACCGCCCGTATCTTCTTGCTCGTGTCGGCGACGAACCATTCGTTAAATACATCTCGGAAGATGGACATAATGTCAAAGCCGTTTGCGGTGTCCAGATTGTCGTTAGCGGCTATAAAGCGCACATCGTATTCGTCGAATGTGCGCTTTAAAAGCCCTACCTCAAGCACGTCGCGTCCAATGCGGCTCTGGTCTTTAATAATAACCGTCGCCACATGTCCAGCTCTCACCTCGTCGAGCAGAGCGTCAAGTCTCGGTCTCGAAAACAACGTTCCGCTTACCCCGTCATCAACGAAAAACTTTGTATTGCCGAAACTGTGGTCTTTTGCGTACTTTATGAGGATTTCCTTTTGGTGGACAATTGAATTGGATTCCCCTGCGTCAAAATCCTCCTTGCTCAGACGGCAGTATAGGGCTGTTATTTTGCCTTGCTTGTACATAGAACCAGTTCCTCCTTATATGGTATCCGTACCATATTCGCTCTGATTCGGGTACATAGCAAGTTGATTCCCATGCTTAGTCTGATAACTTTTTGTATCTGTAAAATGCCTGTAAATCAGCCTTTCCAGCTTCTTTTCAATTGTCTCTGTGGCATCCGGTGAACATTCGGCGGTGACGATAAAGAGCGTGTTGCCGATTTGCCTCTTGGTGACTATTTTCTTTTCCATAACAGCCCTCCGTTCCGAGGGAAAAGGAAAACTCCCCTCGCTTCCTAATGGACAGTGAGGGGAGATAATCCGTAGTCGAAAGTCACCGTTATTGGGGGATCTTCAGCTTCTGCCCGGCGTAGATGGTGTCCGAGGTCAGGCCGTTCAGCGCTTTGATTTCCGTGTAGCGCGCACCGTTTCCGAGTTCTTTTTTCGCGATGCCCCAAAGGGTGTCGTTCTTGGCCACGGTGTAGATCTCGCAGGAAGCGGCGGGCTTCGCACTGCCACCGAGAATTTCATTCACCCTGCTTTGTACGGCGGCATAATCGTACCCGGCCGCGGTCAGGCGCTGCCTGCGCGTTTCGCCGTTGCCCCAATCCCCGCGGATGACCTCCTGTGCCAGCTCGTCAACAGATTTGCTTCCAGACGAAGAAGAGGTCTCCGATCCTCCGTTTTCCAGCAGGCGTTTGACCTCATCTCTGAAGGTATCCATGCTTTTGCCGAACCTCGGAAACCAGTGCATTACATCCGAATGATTGCTGGCAATCCCCAGCTTGTAGCCCTCGCAGTGGCAGATGACGTTCTTTTCGGTCAGCCCATACTGCCGGCAGAGGTAGGCGCAGAGTTCGGCGGCTTCCCTGTAAACGGCATTGAAGTATGCCGCGTCCGTCAGACCGTCCTCACAGATTTCAAAGGAAATATGCGTGTCGTTGCCGGAGCCCTTTGAACCGCTTCCGCAGTGCCAGCCGCGCATATTCCACGGCAGGGTCTGGTATGTGGCGATGGAGCCGTCGGCCAGCTTTCCGATGAAGGCGTGGGTACAGACCTGACGCCCATCCGGCGTGTTCTGGTTCCAGTGATTGTCGTACTGGTTTTTCCCGAGCAGGCCGTCGTCCGGACCCACATAGCGCTTGAGGCCCGGATTATTCGCCCCGGTGGAATGCACCATGATTCCCTTCGGCGTAATGGTCCGGCCCGCTTTGTAGCAGGCATTGTTCGGCAGAATAAGCTTGTGCAGATTCATTTCTGATCCTCCTCGTCGTTTCGGTTGTGCAGCTGCTCCAGCACGTCCTTGAGCTTCTGCGGCACGGGCAGCCCGATATGGGCGGCGTTCTCCAGAATGGAAACGCCCTCGTTGCTCAGATAGAAAAAGACCACCGCCGTGCGGATGACGCCGTTCCCGCCCGGGCTGGCTCCGCTCAGGATCAGCTCGTCGAGAATGTTGCCGACGCCCACCAGCACAAAAATGAGCACCTTTTTGAAGATGCCCCGGGCGCCGATCTCGCTGGAGAGCTTGTGGTCGAGGACGGCGCACAGCACGCCGGTCAGGTAGTCGAGCACGACAAAGACGACGAGAGCGTAAAGAAACCCGTCGAACCCGCCGAAGAACCACCCGAAGAAGCCGCCCAGCACGGCGATGCACGCCTGCGCCCAGCTCCAGATTGCTTTCATTATGTCTGCCTCCTTGTTTGAACTGATATTTATGAAAAAGGCGTCCCCGGAAAGGGACGCCGCGGACCGCGCTCAAAGCGCCAAAACTAACGCCTGCAGCTGGTTCATGACCGCCGCTCTGGGGCGGCCGGTTCCGATGGGCAGCCAATCCACCTCCGGCACGTCAAAGGCGGTTCCCGTGCTGAAAAGGTTGATCATCTCAATCACCGGCTCGAGGGCGGCGCGAAGCTCCAGAATATGAAGCGGCCAGTTTTTCACATAGGTTTTGCCCGCCGTGATTTCCTCGCTCCAAACGACCGCCGACAGGCCGTAGTAATTGCGAACCGTGTTGACGGCAGTTCGGAGCGCCGTGACATGAGAAGCTTTCACCTTCGTTATGCCCGCGGTGACCGTCTCAAACGGCGAAGCAAGCATCGTCAAGGAACGGCTGACCTCCGCGCTCGGCGCCGTGAAATTTGCGCTCAGGCAGCGCACCGTCGCGGTTTTCGCCCCGGCGGCCTGTTCCTGCGCCTGAAAAACGACGCCGGTATTTTTGGCGACGGCTCCGCTTGGAGAGAACAGCGCGGGATTGTTGACGCTGTCCTGCCAGCTTCCCGTTCCGATTTTCACCTGTACCGCCTGTGTATCCGGCTGGCTTCCGGTGGCAATGAGGAAGCGCGGGTGAGAGTTGTAGGTGGCGGAGCCGTCCTTGGGCGCGGCGACCATCGGGGTCGCGCTGGCGGCGGCGACGCACAGGATGCTGTTTGAGACCTGCTCGCTGGAATAAACGCCCAGCGTGTCGATGGTCCAAAGCCCGTACTTGGTGTAGGTGCCGGGCACAGCCGAGGCTGCGGCCGTCCGGCTGCCGGAGGAAGCCGAAAGGTCAAAGGTTTCCAGTACGCTCCACGCCGTCCAGGCCGAGCCGTCCGTGGAGGTGCGGCTGGCCAGCATATAGCCCTTGATGGGGCTGGTGCCGCCCGACGCGCCGTTCCAGACGACGGTTGCGGATCCGGCGCTGTATACGGCGGGTGAAGCGGTCACGGAGGCGGCCGGCTGAGGAGGGGTGTTTTTTCGCACGGAATTTGAGGATACCGTCCAGCCGGAATAATAACTCGCCCCGGCGGAGCCGCGCGTGCGCACCTGAAAACGCCGGTAATACCCGCGCGTGGCGGGCGGCGCAGCCGAAACGCTGCCATTTGCGGCCGTGGTCGTCACGGTCGTCAGCGCCGTCCAGCTTCCCCAGGCGGAGTTGTTGCTCGAATCGCTGTACTGGATTTCATAGGACGCGATGCCGTTATTGATGCCGCCGGAGGCCCCACTCCACGACAGCGTGGCGTTTCCCTCCGAAACCGTAGGGGTGACCGAGCAGGCGGTCGGCGAGCCGCAGGCCGTGGTCAGAAGGGACGAGCTTGTCACCGTATACGCCGAGTTGTCGATCACGCCGGAGGAGAGTGTCAGCCGCCCGTCCGAAACCACGCGGAAACGCACGCCCTGCGCGGTGTCTCCCGCAGCGGAGGCGCAGGTCACCGAAACAGTTCGGTATCTCGGCGCGGTGCCGTCCCAGTCGTCGTTGTCCGCCGCCTTGATGCGCACCTGCGCGGACGAGCCGTTGACCGTCATCGTGCAGAGCAGCGCGTAGCCGCTGTGAATATACGAGCCGGAAGAAGCGAGAGCCGCCGATATGGTAAAGTTGTAGGTCATCTGACTGTTGCTCGGACGGCTTTTGGAATAGGTGATGGTGTAGTTGACTGTCGGGCCGCTGCCCGCGTTCAGGGTAACGCCGTTGATGTCCGCCATTCGCAAATCCCCCTTATTCGTAGACCGCCGTGATCAGCGAGTTGACCGTCCCGCAAAGAGCGGTACTTAGCCGCGTATCAACGATGTTCTGCGCGGAGACGGAAACCGCTCCCTGGGGCACGGTGATCTCCGCGAGCGCCAGCTCATACACGTTATCGCTGCGTGTCAGCGCGGGAGCCGCGGGAGAAGCGGCCGCCGTACCCGTCAGCACCGCCAGCCTGATCTCCCGGTTTACCGCGCTCCAGCGCACGACCACACGGTCGATACGGGGATTGACGCCGTCGGCGGTGGCGAGCGTCAGGCTCAGCGCGTCGGTGTTCTCATAGGCGCAGCCGTTGATCCACGCGCTGCCGGCCAGCACGCTCACCGCCATGCCGCTGCCCGCGGTCACCCGCAGGTTTGTCGCGGCGGCATAGAAGATGCCGTTTGAAACAAGCTTCCCGAAATAGGAAGCGAAGTCGGCGGCGTCATAGATCCGGTCGCCGCCGCTGCTGTTGAAAAATCCGCTTTTCTCCATCAAATTACTCCCTTCAGCTTTTGAGACAGCGTGAGGGCGCCTTTTCCGAAGGTGATCCCCAGACTCTGCCCGCCGCCGTCGTAGCTTTCCTCGATCTCCGTGATGCGGGTGTCGAGCGTGACACCCCACTTTTTTGAGAGTATCCGCACGGTATGCCCGAGGTCAAAGTCCGTCTTGTACCGCAGGTTGCCGTGTGGGTTGACCGATGCGTCGAAGGACTGCGTCATGATAAGCTCGGCGAGTTTGCTCTGCCCGCGGAACAGCAGCGCGGCGGCGTATTCGTCGCCGAAGTCCTCCGAGCGCAGGTCCTTGGCGTCCACAAAGGTTTCCCGCCGCTCGGCGCCTTCGCCCACGCCGGAAACAGAGAACACGCGCTCCGCACCCTCGCCCTCGCCGCCGATGAGCGCGACGTTGGCATAATCCACGGCGCCGCAGGTGAAGGTCTGGGACGTCAGATTTTCATATTCCCGGGCGAAAACGGCCTGGGACTGCGGCCCTTTGTACAGCCGCACGGTGAAGACCCCGTCGGCGGGACTGAACAGCGTTTTGACTCCGGCGTCCGCCGCCTCGCACAGCCCGGTCACCGCGTCCATCAGATTCTTGTAGGAAATCTGCGTGCTGACGGGGTCCGTCAGACCGTCGTCCGCATAGGAGATGAAGCCGATCTGCCGGTCGGTGTTGCCGGGGCTGACGATGTGGTTTATCAGCAGCTGGCCCACGCAGGCGGACAGCCCGCCGTTTAAGGTTTCGGTGTCCCACACGATGCGGCGGGAGAGGTAGGAGGTGGCGAACCGGCCGCTGACCGTGACGATCTCTCTGTCGGCCTGCGACAGTTCCATCTGCTCGATGATTCCGGCCTCCTCGTCGTCGCTTTTCCATAGGATATTTCCAAGCGTCAGAAGCGCGAGGTTTTCGGCGGTCGCGACGGCCTTCAATTCAAAGGCGCCGCATTGGGAATACCGGCGCGTCCAGCGGAGGTACTCAAAGGACTCCACCACGCCGGAAAGCACCCGGTTTTCGTTAAAGACATAAAGCTGCATCAATTTCACCTCTCATAAAAAGGACATGAAAGCCATCCGATACGGCTTCCATGTCCTTTTTGGGGCGTGAAAATCTATTTTCACGCTATACCCCCAAAAACTGCGGGCGGTAGTACAGGCTGACCTCCAGCAGATCCATATTTACCCCGGCGTCATAACGCAGGAGATTTCGTCCGGGCGACAGCTGCAGGAAGGTCGAGCCGGTGTCCAGCAGGGAAAAAGCGTTCACTTCGGCGCCGCCGGATACGCTGAAGACGTGCTTCCCCGCAAAGTGCGTATAAACCCGCAGCTCGTCGCCCGCGCCCATGGTGCTGTTCAGCCGGACGTACTCTCCGGTGTCCAGACGCATCAGCTCGGGATTTTCGACTGTGCCCCGCGCCCGAAAGACGATCAGGCAGCCGCAGGGCACGTCGCCGATGTTGTCCACCGTGATGATCTGGCTGGGCTGGCGCGAGCCAAGCTCGACGCCGCTCTCCGGAATTTCCAGCGGAAAATGGAACAGCGGCGTCCACACGGCCAGCTCCGCCCGCACCTCCTCCAGCGTTTCAAAAAACGGCGACGGGCAGAGCAGGCTGACGAAAAAATTCGGCGCGCGCTCCCGGGCGGAGGCGGAAAACCCAGCCTCCTCCACCACGCAGGAGATCTGCCGCTCCCGGTAAACGAGCGTCCCTTGAAGCTTGGGCGTGAAAACGCGCAAAAAGCGTTTCCGCTGCTCGTAGGCCTCCTCGGTTGTGCGGGCGGACACCGTGCCCTCCAGCGTAATGTTGCGCATATCCAGTGTGGAGGAGATATAAAAAGCGCCGTCCTGCTCCGGCGCTTTGAAGGTATTGACGGTCTGTTTGGCTTCTCCCGCGCCGTCGATTTTGGTCAGGAAAAACGGCTTCGCCTGCCGGAGAGTGAGCCGCTCCCCGGATTCGTTGATATAGGTAAGCTCCATCTTGGTCTCCCTCCTTTAAAGCTCCAGCGCCAGCTTGCGCGACAGATTCTTGAATTCCCGCGCCAGTTCCTTCTCGGAAAGTGCCTTCGGCGTGACGACCGAGATATTCTGCGTGATGCTCGTGCCAAAACCGCTTCCGGACGAACCGTTTGCGGCAGAGGATTGGGCGTTCATGTCGAAAGAGGTGGGGACCGCGTTCTGCATATCGGCCGCCACCCGGTTCATCTCGTTGCCGAAGCCCGCCCCAAGCCCCGCGGCCATATTTTCGCCCAGCCCCGCAAACAAGGCCGATGGGGAGTGGATACCAAAAAAGTCCTTGATCCTCGAAACCACGCCGCCGAAAAAGCCGGAAATCTTGCTCCACAGCCATGCGCCCGCGTCGGAGATGCCCTGCCACAGGCCCTTGATGAGGTTTCCACCGACCTGCGCCATCTGTCCAATCGAACCGGAAAATCCACTCACAAGAGCCGCGACGATCTGCGGCACCGCCCTGACCACCGCGGCGATGATCGCCGGGAGGTTTGCAATCAGGGCGACCAGCAGCCGGACGGGAAGTACCGCTACTT
>DHAI01000069.1:8644-9295 GCA_002397355.1 Ruminococcaceae bacterium UBA4958
TTCCAGACCCCGACCATCGAAGGCACGGTCATGCGCCGCAATAAACCGGACGCTCTCGGCAGGCATCCGTGGAAGGCGGAGGTCACCGAAGGCGGCGCGGGCGTGCCCGCGGAAACGATTACCGGCTGGTTCGGTCAGGTATACGAGCCGGCGTATGCCGCCCAGCCCCCCGGCGGGGGCGAATAAATTCTGAAAGGAGCTGTGCCAAATGGGTAACGTCATTACGACAAATGCCGGCGAAAGAAGCGCCGTCATCGACATCGGCGGCAAAAAATACGAACTGATTCTCACCACCCGCGCGACCAAAGCAATCGCCGGGCGGTACGGCGGGCTCGAAAACCTCGGAGAAAAGCTGATGAAATCCGAGAACTTCGAGATGGCGCTGGATGAGATCGTCTGGCTTCTGACGCTGCTGGCCAACCAGTCCATCCTCATCCATAACCTCAAAAACAAGGACGCGCCCGAAGATTTACTGACCGAGGACGAGGTGGAGTTCCTCACCTCGCCGCTGGACTTGGCGGCATATAAGAACGCCATCACGGAAGCCATGTTCCCGGGCACCAAGCGCAATGTGGAAAGTGAGGACGAAACATCCTTAAAAAACGCGGAAGTCGAGTAAACGGGCAGCGTCAGCAAACTGATGCGGAAACC
>DHAI01000049.1:0-123 GCA_002397355.1 Ruminococcaceae bacterium UBA4958
CGCCCGGAACAGCAAGTCATTTTGAGGATATATATTACACAAAGTTCTCGCTTGGAGATTGTGTGATTAACCCTCGCCCGTGAGGATGAACCGGGAATAGGCTTTGCGCTCGGTTTCGAGGAA
>DHAI01000049.1:373-1026 GCA_002397355.1 Ruminococcaceae bacterium UBA4958
GCTCACCACCCTGCAAATATCCGCGCCGTAGGCGACCGAAAGGCCGCTCCCGTTGTCCCACGCGACCATGATGCTGCCGGCGTCGTCCACGCCACGCACCGTGCCGCGGGTTCCTATGAGCGGGGCCTGCGGGTCATTCATCCGCACCAGTTCCACGCGGCAGCCCGTGGGATACTGCCGGCGGAGCCGCTCCACCGTTTCTCTGCTTGGAAAATTCATTGTGTTCACCGCCTTACCGTACTCTGGATTTGTAGGAGCCGTTGCCTTTGAGGTTTGCCAGCAGGATTTTCCGCGCCTGCTTGTATTCCTCCCCGATGAAGCCCAGCGAAAGAAGCCAGCACCGCATGGCGTATTTGGGGTTATCCGCCTCGTGCTCCCGGGCGGTGACGCGCTTTTTCTTTTTGGCCGCTTCGCAGAGCTTGGCAATCAGGGCAGTGTAGGCGGCGACGGTGCCGGCATCGTCCGTAAACCGGAACCAGGGGAAGCACAGCCTGCCGCCGTCCTCGTTCGTCTGCCGGATGGGCAGCTCCTCCGTTCCCAGCGCCGCTTTCAGAAGCGCGGCCTTGGCGTTCACCATTTTGCAGAGGTTGTCGACCTTTCTGGGGGAAAAGCCGTCCATCGGCATCTCGATGGTCAGAATGTCCGGGGCGGCG
>DHAI01000049.1:1350-1526 GCA_002397355.1 Ruminococcaceae bacterium UBA4958
GCGCCGGCCAGCGACTTGCGTTTCTCTCCGACAAGGTTGTAGTTGAGCTTCATGATGGAATCCTCCGTTTTGCTTTGATTCCGGCGGGCTTCCGTCCTCCGGTGACTACATATATCACTCCAAAGCGTGAGAATAGCAAGTCCTTTCGGCGCCGTAATGCCGACAAAGATGTGCGC
>DHAI01000049.1:1730-2590 GCA_002397355.1 Ruminococcaceae bacterium UBA4958
TTTGTGTATCATACTGCGTTTCCGGACAGCAAAAAGAGCCCCGAAAGGCTCTTTTATGTTTGTCCTATGTACGCCGCCCACAGGGGAAAGTCCTCCCCTCCGGACATGACCAGCACGCCGTCCGTCCGGTTTCGCTGTTTCGCAAGGATGCAGTGCCATACGCCGCTGCCGCCGATACGGCACAGGCCGGCATTTTCTTCGATGAACCGCCGGTCCGCGCGCAGGTCTGTAACGAAGTTTTCATAGTCGATGGCGGCAAGGGCGACTGTTTTGTTGACCGCATACGGCCTTTCGTCAGAAACGAAATGAGGCTTCCGCAAATCTTCCAGCCGGCGCGGCAGCCTTACAAAATATGCCGTGGGTTCCCTCATAGACCGCCCCACCCCAGCAGGAAATTGATTGCGTCCTCAAAACCCGATTTGTAGTAATAGCGCGTTTCCTCCCCGATCTGCAGGGCGAGAGCGTTCTCCAGGTCTGTCCACAGTTTCCGCTGTTCTTCCGCCAGCGCCCCCGCCAGCCGCTCCATGCACCGGGAGGCTTGGGTAATGGCCGCGGTGACCGTTTCCGGGGAATCCGTCCCGAGATCTCCGAGCCTTCTTGTCATAAATTCGTCCATGGCTTTTCTCAGTTTTTCATCCACTTTCCCTGACCCACCTTTCTTTCGGTGGGTATATCCATCACTCCAAACGGGTGTGATAGCAAGTCATTTCTCTGCTTTCGGCCGGAACACCCTGACCGGAACGCCGAGTTCTTTGCATTTGTTGATGACGAATTTTGTTCCGCGGCTGTGCCCGTCCCAAAAGGCGAGGACAAGGTCGCTGTGCTGAACGATGGTAATGTTGCGCCGAAGCGGAGCCGAA
>DHAI01000049.1:2793-3914 GCA_002397355.1 Ruminococcaceae bacterium UBA4958
GCGTATTCCCGCGCGCAGGCGTCGACGCCCCGCGCCCCGCCGCTGACGATTTCGTCCGTGCCCGACGGCAGATAATCCCCAAGATTCCGGACGGAAAGGTCTCTTGATCCGATGACCGCAACTCTCATGGCAGGCCTCCGATTGGATATATATTAGACATGTTTTGCGTTCGTTTTGAACATTGTACCATAAACCGACTATAAAATAAACGCATAACGTATCTAAAACGGAGGTTTCATATGGCTATAAAGAGCTTATCGATACGGATTGAGGAGGATATGCTGGATCAGCTTCACGTCGTCGCGGACTATGAAGGCCGTTCCGCCAACAGCCAGATCATCTATCTCATCCGCAAATGCATCGAGGAGTATGAGCAAAAACTTGGGAAAATCGAGGTCAAGCGGAAGAGGTAACCGCCGCGATTCCTTCCAGAACGAACCGGACGCACGGCAGAGCCACGCCGTTTCCCCACATTTTATATTCAGCGGAATCCGTATGAGGGTGCCGGAGCCATTTGACTGTCTGGTTCCGGCTTTTTGCTCTGGAGGGCGCGCCCATTACGCGACGATGCGTTTCCCACACTTCCGACCAGAAGGCGATTTCCTCTTCGGTCGGGTGCTCCGTGCCGAGACCGGAGCACCACCAATCGGGAAAGCCCTGCAGTCTGGCGCATTCGGTCGGGGTAAGCCGCCGGACGATATAACGGGAGCAAACCGCGGAAGGCCCGCGGGATGTGAGCGTGGCCGCGCTTTCCTCCGTGAACTGGGGCTTGTACTGCGCGCCTTTTCCTTGGTTAAAAGCCGCGCGGTCGATTCCATAGCTCACCACCGCAACGCCGCCCTGATGACAGTCCGGGCGGGCGCAGTTCAGATCGAGCGTCCGCGAGGTGCCGGCTTCATAAAACCCGCTGTGCGGATTCGGCGAAAGCATGGCACTGCTTCCATGGGACCCGATGCCGAACGCCGTCATCACCATCGGAACGGAGTTGCCGCCCGCCTGCCCCCGCAGGGTCGGCGTGACTGTTTCGCTGTAGGCAATGCTTCCGGCGTCCGATCCCTGTCCGCCCATAAACGCGGCGGGGTTTGGCGGAGTTTCTTTCTTTTCGTTCATCACGAGCGGAA
>DHAI01000049.1:4174-4383 GCA_002397355.1 Ruminococcaceae bacterium UBA4958
CCGGGTTCGAAGCCGACTGCGTTTCCAGCGCCAGTCTCAGCACTTCCGGCAGCTGCTTGCCACGGACAGCCGCTCTGCGTAGGATGCCCGCGCAGGCGCGACTCGTCAAATAATATTTTTCCGGCACGTTTGCCTGTAAAATCGACGACAATGTAACAGCGGCGGCGTCTCTGGGCGACTCCCCAAAATTGAGCGTCAAGCGTGCGCCA
>DHAI01000049.1:4645-5189 GCA_002397355.1 Ruminococcaceae bacterium UBA4958
TTCGTCTTTGATATGGATGAGTTCATTGAGCACCTCCTGAAAATCAAGCCCGCCGTTTGAGGAATACATCCCGGGGACGTTTTCGAGCACAGCGAACTTCGGGTATTCGTTGTCTGTGACAGCGAGCATTTCACGGATAATCCGTATGACCTGAAAGAAAAGTCCCGACCGTTCTCCGTGAAGTCCGGCTCGCCGGCCCGCGACCGAGAGGTCTTGGCAGCAAAAGCCGCCCGTGACAATATCCGCGGGAGGAACTTTGGAGCCGTCTATCCTGTTGATGTCGCCAAGGTGCTTCATCCCCGGCAGGCGTTTTGTGGTAACCCGTATGGGGAACGGCTCGATTTCTGAAGCCCACAGCGGTTCGATTCCCGTTAAAACGGCTCCGAGCGGAAAACCGCCGGAGCCGTCGAAGAGCGAACCGAGCGTCAGTTTATTATTCACGTCCCGCCACCTCCTTCACAAGGTCGGCGAAGGCATAGGTCCTGCCGTCCCTCTCGCAGGTGACGTCCGCGCCGCCGTTCTGTTTGAACTTGGCATACCGGCG
>DHAI01000031.1:0-252 GCA_002397355.1 Ruminococcaceae bacterium UBA4958
GCACCAGCGCCTTGACCATGGGCTTGTGCACCCGCCCGTGAAAATCCAGGGTGATGCCGAATTCCGGCCCGCAGGCCTCCCGCACGGCGGCAACCGTCTCGACGGCTTTCTCCACCTTGCGGTAGGTATCCAGGTACCCCAGCTCGTTCGTCGGGGAAAATTTTACGGCGGAATAGCCGCGCCGCCGCTGCAGCCTGGCCGCCTCGGCGACCTCCGCGGGGGTGTCGCCGCCGACGCCCGCATAGACCGGGA
>DHAI01000031.1:495-2067 GCA_002397355.1 Ruminococcaceae bacterium UBA4958
CCGGAAACGGCGGACGTCAGCACGGGGCCGCCGCGGTAAAAGCCGCCGCGGTACATGGTCTGCCACAGCTTCTCGATGCGCAGGGGATTTTTCCCGACCAGATAATGACCGAGCTCATGCACCGCGGTGCGCACGGTCTCGGCGCGCCCTTCCACGATCGGCTCCCCCCAGCCCGACAGCCCCTCGTCGGTGGAGATCTTCAGAAACAGCCAGCGGGGCGGCACCAGAAAAAGTTCCAGCTCTGTAATTTTCATAGCGGCCATCCTTTCCGCGCAAATCGCGATTTGCGCTCCCCCACACGATGCTACCATAAAGTTTTTCTCCGGTCAATTCCCACGGAAAAAATAAGCATAATCCTGCCCGTTTTGGCAGGATCGCTTCCTCCCGCGGAACCGCCCGCCCCGAAGGCGGCGGATTTCCCGTTCCGGCCGCCGACCCCAAGGTGGGCAGTTTTGTGCGCAGGATAACAGGATTACCGGCTGTTCGCCTGCGGAAAATGATAGTATAATGGATGCGGATTTTGGTCGTACCCTCCGATTCCATTCGGATCCGAGCAAAACTGCAAAGGAGCATCCTGCCATGAAAATCGCATTGACCGGCGCCATGGGCCTCGTCGGCCGCTACACGTCGGCGGAATTGGCCAGAGCCGGGCACCAAGTCGTCGCGCTGACACACCATCCGTCCCAAGACTGCGCCTTCCCCCAAAAGGTCGTCGACATCACCGATTTCCCGGCCGTCCGGGAAGCGGTCCGGGGCTGCGACGCGGTCATCCATCTGGCCGCCATCCCCCATCCGGCGGGAGATAAGGATTCCTCCGTCATGCACACCAACGTCATCGGGGATTACAACGTGGTGCTGGCGGCGGGGCTGCTGGGGATCCGCCGCGTCGCCATCGCCTCCAGCGACTGCGCGCTCGGCATCACCTGGAGCCACAGCAAAATCGACCGGGTGAAATACCTGCCGGTGGACGAGGAGCATCCCGCCTCCCCGGACAACGGCTACGGTCTTTCCAAGCTTCTGTCGGAGCGGATGTGCAACGCCATGTCGCTGCGCTTCCCCGAGCTTTCCATCGCCAGCCTCCGCATCACCCATGTGCTGCGTCCGGAGGCCTACCGAAGCGCCGGGTTCCTCGACTGGACGAAAGACCCGGACGCCGGCCCGGAAAATCTCTGGTCGTACATCGACGCGCGGGACTGCGCCGCCGCCTTCCGGCTGGCCGTGGAAAATTACCGGCCGGGCCGCCACGAGGTCTATTACATTGCCGCCGACAACACGCGCTCCCGAATCCCCTCGCGGGAACTGATCCGCCGGTATTACCCCGGCGCCGAGCTGCGGGGGCCTTTCTCCGGGTTCGAAAGCCTGGAAAGCAACCGCAAGGCCCGCCGCCTGCTCGGCTTCGCCCCGCTGCACCGCTGGGACGTTCCGGAATAGGAACCGGAAAAGCGCCGGCTGCCCGCCCGAACCTCACGCTGACTACGAAAAGAGGATGTTTTATGAAAATCCAGCATCTGGACGGTTTGACCATCACCAGCGTAACCTGTATCCTGACGGCTCCGGACGGCATCAATCTGG
>DHAI01000031.1:2219-3146 GCA_002397355.1 Ruminococcaceae bacterium UBA4958
ACCCAGCGGTATCTCGCGGTGAAAACCGCCGTGGAGGACTATATCGCGCCGTTCTGCATCGGCAAGGATCCCCAGCGGATCGAGGACCTCTGGCAGTCCGCCATGGTGAACGGCTACTGGCGCAACGGACCGGTTCTCAACAACGCCCTTTCCGGGCTCGACATCGCGCTGTGGGACATCAAGGGAAAAATCGCGGGCCTGCCCCTCTACCAGCTCTTCGGCGGCAAATGCCGCGAGGGCGTACCGGTTTACCGCCACGCCGACGGGAAATGCCCGGAGGAAGTGGAGGAAAACGTCCGTAAATACATGGAGCAGGGCTACCGCTACATCCGCTGCCAGATGGGCGGGTACGGGGGGCTGGGCGGAATTGCCCGTCACCCGGAGCACTGCCCGCCCGGCAACTACTTCGACCCGGACGCCTACGCGAGGAGCGTCGTCAAGCTGTTCGACCACCTGCGCGCCAAGCTGGGCTTCGACGTGGAGCTGCTCCACGACGTCCACGAGCGGGTGGCTCCCATCGAGGCCGTGCGGCTTGCCAAGCGGTTGGAACCCTACCGTCTTTTCTACCTGGAGGACTGCGTGGCGCCGGAAAACATCGAGTGGCTGCGGATCCTTCGCAGCCAAAGCTGCACGCCCATCGCCGTGGGGGAACTCTTCAACAATCCGCAGGAATGGGTGCGGCCGGTCAGCGACCACCTGGTCGACTTCGTCCGCGCCCACATCAGCCAGCTCGGCGGCTTAACGCCCGCGCGGAAGCTCGCCACGCTGTGCGAAGCCTTCGGCGTGCGCACGGCATGGCACGGGCCCGGCGACGTCTCGCCGGTGGGCCACGCAGCCAACATCCATCTCGACCTTGCCACCCCGAATTTCGGCATCCAGGAGTGGTGCGGGCTCGACAGCGAGCCGATCCGGGAAGTCTTTCCCGGC
>DHAI01000031.1:3262-11665 GCA_002397355.1 Ruminococcaceae bacterium UBA4958
GGAAGTCTTCCCCGGCTGCCCCGAGATCAGGGACGGCTATGCCTATGTTAACGACAAACCGGGGCTCGGCATCGACATTGACGAGAAAGAAGCGGCCAAATACCCCTGCGTCAACCGGCCGGTGGAATGGACCGTCACCCGCACGGTGGACGGCACGCTCGTCCGGCCTTGACGGCCGCGCGCGGAACTTGCTCCGCCGGAAAATGAAAATGAGCCTTGCGCGGGCTTTTTCACAGCCCGCGCAAGGCTCTCTTTTTATCCGCTCTCCGGCTCTCGCCGGAGGGAGGGGCGGGCGGCGCACGTCTACCCCTTGATGCCACTGAGGGTAAACCCGGTCATAATGTATTTCTGGAACAGCATGAAGATGATCAGAGGCGGGATGACAACGAAGATCAGCATCATCATCTGGATGTCCATCGAGATGGAGGACCCTTTCGCAGAGAAAAGCTCCACCATGACGGTATAACGCTGGGGCGTTTTCAGGATCAGATAGGGCAGCAGGAAATCGCCCCACGCGCCGTTCACGGTAAAAATCGTCATGACCGCCAGGATGGGGACGCTGAGCGGCAGCACCACACGGTTGAAAAGCTGGAGGTTTCCGCAGCCGTCCAGCCTGGCCGCGTCGATCAGGGACGAGGGAATTCCGTCGAAAAAGCCCTTGAACAGGATGACGTTGAAGGCGCTGGCGCCGGAGACCAGCCACATGGGCCAGTAGGTGTCCGTCAGGTTAAAGCCGAAAATCGGGAATTTGATCATGGTTTTAAAGAGGGGCACCAGGCTGAGCGTATTGGGCAGCATCATCGTCCAGAGCATCAGCAGGAAGAAAACGCGGCTCCCCGCGGGCCTGAGCCGCGAGATCACGAAGCCCGCCAGCCCGTTGCAAACGATGGTGAACACGACCGCCCCCGCCGCCACTGCCAGGCTGTTGAGATAATACCTCGAAAAGTCGAGCAGCTCCCACGCGTACCCCAGTTTGTGGATGTCGATGGTCGAGGGGAAAAGCGTCGGCGGGATCTGCAGCATCTCCTTGGGTGTCTTGAAGCTGGAAAGCAGGATCCAGAGCAGCGGCAGCAGGCAGATCAGGGCCAGAATCATCAAGAGGGCGAACATAACCCAGTAAAGCACCCGGTTTCTCGCCGCCTTCAGGTCCATGGATGACAGCGCACCGGTATTTTTATTGTCAAACACAGAAATTCCTCCTTTCCGTCGTTCATTCGTCCGTTTCGGTGCGCTTGGAGACGATCTGATAGACCACGGTCAGCACCGCCAGGATCAGGAAAGTGATGGTGCCTACGGCCATCGACCGGCCCGCCTGGAAATAGCGGAACGCATAGTAGTAGCTTTGGAGCATCAGCGTGAGCGAAGCGTTGTTCGGGCCGCCTTCCGTCATGGTCAGCGGTTCGTTCATCACCTGGAAGACGCCGATGATCTGCATGATCAGCATCAGGAACACGATGTTGGAAATTGCCGGAAGGGTAATCCTCGTCAGCTTTTTCCAGAAACCCGCGCCGTCGAGACTCGCGGCCTCGTATAGCTCCCGGTTGACGCTTTGGAGACTGGCAAGGTAGATCAGCACAGTGCCGCCGAACCCCCGCCACGTCATGGTGAAGACGATCAGGATGATCGTCAGGTTTGGGTTCTGCAGCCACTGGGAGGTGGGCAGGTGCATGTGCGTGAGGATGTTGTTCAAGATGCCGCCCTGCCCGGGGTTGAACATGAAGTACCACAGCAGCGCCGCGGCTACGCCCGGCACCATGGTCGGGAAATAGAAGGAGACCTTGAAAAACGAATTCCAGTGGACGATCTCGTTGAGGAAAACGGCCACGACGAGCGGCAGAAGAAAACCGATGATCAGCGACCAGAAGGTATAGGAAAACGTGTTGAAAAACGCCGCCTTAAATTCCGAGTTGGAGATGACCGCGCGGTAGTTGTCAAGGCCGATGAACTGAACGGCGTCGTAGCCCTGCGTCTTGAAAAAGGAGAGGACGACCCCCTCGATCAGTGGTTTCCATACCAGCAGGATAAAGCAGAACAGGCTGGGAATCATCAGTGCCCACGCGCCGAGGTTCCTTCGGAAAACGGCAAGCGCCCTCGTCCGCCTGTTCCTTTTTATCCGTGCTCCGCCGGCCACCGCAAGCTCTGGATTTGCCATACAGGTTCCTCCTTTTTGGATTGATGAAGAAAGGGGATGCGGTGGAGCGGCTTCGCCGCACCGCGTCCCTTTTGGCAAGCCGACGGATTTTACTGCGCGCTGTCCAGATAGTCCGACTGGAAGCTCTTCGCCGCATCGTCGAGCACCTGCTTGATATTGACGTTCTTATCGGTGAACACATTCTGAATGATCGAATCGAAAGCCTTGTAAAGCTCCTGCGCGTTGACCGGCTCCTCGACCTTCACGCCCTCGGTGCAGTGCTCGTCGTAGGTTTTCCAGAGATCCATGTTGACGTTCTTGTACTTTTCCTTGACCGCGTTCTCGGCGTCCACACGCTCTTTGTTCGTCCAGAGCGCAAAGCCCTTCGGCCCGACGATCAGCCCTTTTTCCGAATCGCCCTTATAGCTAGTTTCCCAGGCCTGTTTGACTTCGTCGGTGACGTCGGGCGAGAAACTGGCGACCTGCAGCCACTTGATGCCGGCCTCCACCTGCGCGTCCGTGGCGTTCGGGGCGAAGCAGATGAAAGCGCCGCCCATCAGCGGCGTCTTGCCCTTCGGGCCTGCCGGCACGGTGGTCATGGCCAGTGCGTCCTTGCTGATCTTGGTGGTGTTGATGATGTTGTTGAACATATCGTTCGCTTCGACGGTCATCGCGAGCTGATCGGTTCCTATCATCTTCAGGGTATCGTCGCGCAGGAGCAGCGCGTTCTCGGGGACCACGTTGTACTTGTATTTCAGGTCGCTTAAGTATTTCAGCGCGGCCTCGCACTCCGGGCTGTTGAAGGTGGCCTTCCACTTGCCGTCCTCCTTGGTCTCAAAGACGGTGCCGTAGGACCACGCGATGTTCATGAACATCCAGCCGCCGCAGTTCGACTCGGTCGGGATCGCGAAACCGGCCTTTCCGGTCTTCTGCTTGATGGTCTGGGCCGTTGTGGCGACTTCGTCCCAAGTGGTGGGGAACTTCGGCACGCCGTTCGCGTCCACGAGACCCGCCTGCTTGAAAAGGTTGACGTTGCACAGCAGGCCGATGGAGTAGCCGCCGTTCGGCAAACCGTAGATCTTGCCGTCGCGCGTGATGAGCTTCATCATGGCAGGGTTGATGGCGTCCGCGTATCCGTATTTTTTCGCCAGGGCGGTGATGTCCTTGGCGTAGTTGGAATCCATGATCTTGTTGGCCTCGGTGAACCATGTGAACCACACCGTCGGGAGCTGGCCGCTTGCCGCCTTGGGCAGGAAGCTGTTGGCGTCGTAACTCCACTCGTCCGTGGTGATCTCGATATTCGGATACTTTTTCTTGAACGTCTCCAGATACGCCTGCTGCGTTGCGTAGTTTGTGTCGGTCTTCTTGGGCCAACCGCTCACCGTGATGGCGACCTTTTCCTCGGACGCCCCATCGCCGGAACCGCCGCCCGAACTCTGCGTGGTCGTTCCGCTCTGGCAGCCGGAAGCCACCGCGGCCATCATCAAAGCAGCCAGGGCACCCGCCGCGATCCTTTTGTGCAGCTTCATCTCAGACTCACTCCTTCATCAACAATCTCATTAAATTTATCGGATGGATATATCCATTACTGATACAATATAACAGATTCCGGGAGCAATTCAATGAGATAAACCTGCTATCTGGAGGACGATTCTGTTCAAATTGACCATTTCACAGTCGGGCGCCCCCTTCCGCCGCTTGCGGACATGGTATAATAGAGAAAATATTTCCAGTGGGAGGGACACGGTTGTGATCCGAAAACTGCAAAAGACGATCCGGCTGTCGCTGATCCTGCTGCTGTCGGCTTTTCTGGTGGGCACCGCCGGGCTGTTCTGCCATGTCATCATCGGCAGCATTTCCAACAGCTTCGTGCAGACGTCCTCCCAGCACATCCGGCAGCAGAGCCAGAACGTCCGCCTTTATCAGCAGCTCATCGAGGAATCCTCCCAGATCATCTCTACAAATTCCTTCATCGTAGAGCGGCTCGCCGGCGGAGACCCCCGAAACGAAATCAGCGCCAAGCTGGACGGGCTGATGGGGATGACCATGGGCATCAAGGGCATCTCGATTTATTCCCTAGACGGGCGCATCTACCACACTAACAACATCTATAGCTATACGGACCAGGACAATCTGCTGGACGACATTCAAAAAAACGCCCCGGCAAACCGACCCGTTTCATTTTGGATGGTCCGCCACAAGGGGCTGGACACATTGAAGGTCGGCAATGTCGGGTATTTTTCCTATATTTCGGAGATCCACGGTCCCAGCGGCCGCTGGCTCGGCTACCTGCTGGTGGACACCGATCTGTCGTCGCTGTTCCGCTACTATATCGGCGAAACCGGAGGGTATTTTCAAAACACGAGCGTCTTCCTGCTGACTTCGGACGGGCAGCTTTTCCCCGCCCCGGCCAACCCGCCGCAGGACGGGGTGGATCCCATGCAAATCGCCGGGGAAGCGTCCGGCAAGCTTATGCCGGTCGACGGCGGACGGGGCATCCTCGCCGTGACGGCTCTGCCGGAATCCGGCGACCGGGTGGTGGAGTATATCCCCATGAACATCCGGCGGTTCATGTATCTGGTGATCCTTCTTTTCGTGACGGTGTGCGCGGGCTGCATCTTCCTTTGCTGGAAAGGCGTCGATCTGGTCTCCGACAGCATCGTGCTGCCCCTTTCGGAACTGTACCGCAAGATCCGCCATACCACGCGAAACTGACGCGCTCAGTACCGCACGGCAAAAAGAACCGTGACCCGGGTGCCGACGCCCACGCGGCTTTCGATGCTCAGGCCGTAGCCGGGACCGTACTCCAGGCGGATTCGCTCATCCACGTTCTTCAGCCCGTAGCCGCTGCGGCGGACGCTCGTCTTCGTCTCGGCGTCGACTTGGCCGGGGTCGAACCCCACGCCGTCGTCCGTCACCTCCAGCCGCACGTTGTCCCCGTCCCGCCTTCCGCTGACGACGATCTTCCCCCTGCCTTTTTTTTCGCCCACGCCGTGTTTGATGGAGTTTTCCACAATGGGCTGAAGGACGATCTTGAGCATCTTGACGCTGCGGATTTCCTCCGGGATATGGTATTCCACCTCGAATTTTCCGGGACTGAGCATCTGCTCGATGACGACGAAGCTCTGCACCAGGCGGATTTCTTCCTCCAGCGTGATGAACTTGTCGCCCTTGTGCAGGCTTAGGCGGAAGAAGCTGGAAAGCTCCGTCACCAGCTTCACAATGTCCGGCTCCCGTTTCATGCGGGCGATCCAGCCGATCGCATCCAGCGTGTTGTACAGGAAATGGGGGTTGATCTCCGCCTGGAGCGCCGTCAGCTCCATTTCCCGCTGCTTTTCCTTTTCCCGGTTGTTCTTTTCGATCAGGTCGTTGATGCGCGCCACCATGTCGTTGTAGCTCTTGTCCAGTTCCCACAGCTCGTCGCCGACATGGCTTTCCACCAGGGCGTCCAGCCTGCCCGCGCCCAGAGCGTTGATCCTGTCCTTGAGCCGGCGCAAGGGCGTGACGATCTTTTTTGAGATGAACACGGAAAACATCATGGCCACCACCAGCATTCCCGTGCCGGTCAGCACGAGGATCCTTATATTTTTATCCTGTCCGATGGCGGCAAGCAGCCGCGAATACGGAAGGACGCTGACGATTTCCCAGTCGAAGCCGATATAGCCCATGCGGTTGCTCAGCCGGCGGACGGCCACAACCGCCTTGCGACCGTCGTAATCGCCCGTGGTGATGGAGTATTCGCCCGTGGACAGCACGGGGACGTTCGATTCCTCGCTTGTTCCCGGCAGGCGTTTGTCCGGATGGGACAGAATATACCGCCGGCTGGAAAGGATAAACGAATAACCCCAGTCCGGCACGATATTCTGGTAAATGCCGTTGAAAGACTCCTCATGCAGATAGATCACCATGCTGCCCATCGACTCGCCGGTATAAAAATTCTTGATGCGCGAGCCGACCGGGATATAAGCGTTGTTTCGCTGGTCGCGGACGACGTCGCCGCAGACATAGGCGCCCGTCTTCGCGATCTGGCCAAGCAGCTTGGCGCCCGGCGGCGGAAGCTGCGCGCCGTTCTGCCGGTATTCGTACACCGTGCCGTCCAGCCCCACCATGCAGATGTTGCCAATGCTGCTTTTGTCGGACTTGAGCAGCTTCCCGTCGATGACGGTCTGCAGCTGCCGCCGCTTTTCCGAAACATCCCCACGGCTCTTGACGAGATTATAAACCGACGGGTCCGTGCTCAGGCGGAGCGAGACCATGACGACTTCGTCGATCTCAGCCTCCGTCCCCGTCACGATCTGGCGCTGGGAGGATTCGACATAGTTGGCGATGTAATGATTCACCAGCTCGCGAGAAATGAAGACGGAGACCGTCAGCAGCGTGAGCGAGCAGAAGAGCAGCGCGGCGGTCAGAAACAGCAGAAGCCTATTCCGCAGTTTCAGGCAGCGCAGCAACCGGATCAAAAAGTACCGCCGCCTACGCATTTCGGTCCATCAACTCCATGTACTCGCTCGGATTGAGCCCGGTCACCTTTTTGAAGACGCGGCTGAAATACTTGACGTCCCGGTAGCCGACGCTTTGCGCCACCTCGCCGATCCGGCTGCCGGGGCGGCTCAGCAGCTCCCTGGCCGCCGCGACGCGGCACTCCATCAGGCACTCGTTGAAGGTCTTGCCCAGCTCGTTGCGCAGCAGGTGCATGAGATAGGAAGGACTGATGTACACATGCCGGGCCGCGGATTCGACCGATATGTCCTTGGAATAATTTTCGCGGACATACCGGACGGCCTCCCGTATTTCCCGCCGGTAGCCAGAGCCTTTCCCGTCGCCCGCGCACGCGACGCTGTTGATGCCGGGCAGCAGCTTGAAGCCGGCCGTCTGATCGGCGGACCGATAGGCCCCGGCCAATTGCCCGACGTCGGCGCAAACCTTACTGATCCCGACGGAAAAGGTACATTGGAATTTCTTCCGGCACGCTTCCATCAGCCTCCGGGAGGCCGCTTCGACCGCGGCCTCCCCTTTTTCCACGTCTCGGCACAGATTGACGACAACGCACCAGGCGTCCGGCCCCATATGGACCAGGACGCCCATGAAATCCGGGCCGATCAGAAGGGTTTTCGCGATCTCCCCCTCGGCCTCCCGCCTGAGGGCGTCCATCTGCTCCGCGCCGATCCGCTCCCGCACCAGGAGAAAATTATCCAGCCGGATCACCACCGCCACGTTGTTTCCGGGGTCCAGCGGAACGTCCAGCATCCGGATTTTTTTCACGATCTCTTCCCGGTCTCGGACGGCGCCCTCCAGCAGATTTTTCAGGAAAACCTCCTTCATGGAGGACAGCTCGCTTTTCAAAAGCTCATAGTACTGCTTCGAGCTCTTCTCGGTCTTGATATGGGCCAGAGCCTTTTTCACCGTATCCAAAAAGGCATCCTGGTCGATCGGCTTGAGCAGATAGGCAAAGGCGCCGTTCTCAATCGCCTTTTGGGCATATTCGAATTCACTGAAGCCGCTCAGGACGATGACGACGCTCTCGATATGGTTCTCCCGAAGCTTCTCCATCAGCTCGAGGCCGTTCATATAGGGCATCCGGATGTCGGCGACGATCAGATCCGGCTTCTCCCGCAGAGCCAGCCTGAGACCTTCCTCGCCGTCGGCCGCCTCCCCCACGATCCGGATCCCCAGCGCATCCCAGTCCAGCAGGGACTTGAATCCCAGCCGAAGATAGTATTCGTCGTCAACCACCAGCATGGTATACACGGCGGCCACCTCCATCGCTTCAGACTGCCTGCCCGCCCGAAAAAAAAGCCCGGGTGCGCTCGGAAAAATACAGCCGGCAGTCCGGCGGATTATAAAATGTCATCAACTGCTTCACTGATTTTTTCAATAATTTGGTAATATTATAATATGATTTTTCATAAAAGTCAAAAGCCGGACTGCCGCACGGCATTCCGGACGAACTCGCCGCAGTCCGGAAAAACCAGGGCCGTCCTCCGAAGAAAGGACGGCGTGCGCAAACCCTGGAAAGAAAGCGGAGCAGAGACAAAACCGGCGCCGCATTTCAGCGGCGCCGGCCCGTGGCTGCCATGTGATTTTCCGCCCGGCCTACCGGTGCTGGCGCATCGGGGCCGGGCGGACTTGCGCGAGAGGAAAAGCGGCGGAAGTCAATCCGTCTTTCCGAATCGGCGCTGGATGAGTTTGACCAGCTCCACCAACGGAACGACGGCGAGCGCGAGTCCCATCGCGGTCATATACTCCGCGAACGAGATCGGTGTGAATCCGAA
>DHAI01000031.1:11909-14985 GCA_002397355.1 Ruminococcaceae bacterium UBA4958
GACATGGTCAGGAAAGCCATCGTCACGCCGTCCGGGCTGTTGGCGATTTCCCAGATTCCGGCCTCCATGCGATGGCCGATCATGTATGCCGCAAGCACCAAAACGGTCACGAACACACCCTGGTAGAGGATGTCATAACCCACACCGCCGGAAAAGAGCCCGGCTTTGGAGTCCCGCGGGCGCTTTTTCATGGCGTCCGGCTCTCCGAGCTCCATGCCGAGCGCCAGCGCGGGAAGGCTGTCGGTGATCAGGTTGATCCAGAGGATATGAACCGGCTTGAGCAGCGTAAAGCCGAGCAAGGTGGCCGTGAAAATCCCCAGGACCTCGCTGAGATTGGAAGAGAAAAGGAACTGGATCGCCTTCCGGATATTGGCGTAGATTCTCCGCCCTTCCTCGACGGCCGAGACGATCGTCGCAAAATTGTCGTCCGCGAGGATCATATCCGCCACGTTCTTCGTCACGTCGGTCCCGGTGATGCCCATGCCGACGCCGATGTCCGCGGCTTTGATTCCCGGCGCATCATTGACGCCGTCGCCCGTCATGGCGGTGACTTTTCCGCGGCGCTTCCACGCCTTCACGATCCGGACCTTGTGCTCCGGCTGCACGCGCGCGTAAACGCTGTATTTTTCGACGGCCTGGTCCAGTTCCTCGTCGGACATGCGGTTCAGCTCCCGTCCCAGGATCGCCTGCGACCTGTCCTTCAGGATCCCCAGCTTTTTCGCGATGGCGACCGCCGTATCGATATGGTCGCCGGTAATCATGACGACGCGGATGCCGGCTTTCCTGCACTTCTCGACGGCCGCCTTCGCCTCCGGCCTCACGGGGTCGATCATGCCGTACATCCCGAGGAAAACCATATCGTTCTCAAGCGCTTCCGGCCTGAAATCGCCCGGTTTTTCCGGAAGGTCCTTATAAGCTGCGGCAAGCACGCGCAGCGCCCGGTCCGCCATCGCCTTGTTGCACCGGCGGATCTCCTGTCTTTTTTGATCCGTGAGCGCGGCCACGCCGTTCTTTGTCAGAATATGGGTGCAGCGTTTCAGGATCTCGTCCGGCGCGCCCTTGGTGTACTGGACATAACCGTTTCCCGCCGCATGGACCGTGGACATCATCTTCCGCATGGAGTCGAACGGCGCTTCCCCGACGCGCGGGTACGTCTTTTTCAGTTCGTTTTTATTCAGCGAAATCCGATTGGCATAATTGACCAGCGCGCACTCCGTGGGCTCCCCCACCGCGGTCCCCGCATCGTCGTCCAGCTCCGCATCCGAGCACAGACACATGGCCGCGCCGAGTTTCTCCGCGTCGTCTCCATAGGTATCCTCCACCGTCATCCTGTTCTGCGTCAGCGTGCCGGTTTTATCCGAGCAGATGACCTGCGCGCTGCCGAGCGTTTCCACCGCTGTCAGCCGGCGGATGACGGCGTTCTTTTTCGACATCTTCGTCACACCGATGGAAAGGACGATGGTGACCACGGCCACGAGGCCTTCCGGAATCGCGGCGACGGCCAGGCTCACGGCCAGCATGAAGGTGTTCAGGACGACGTCCACGGAAAAGCTGCCCGCCCTGAAAAGCCCGACGGCAAAGATCACGACGCAGATGCCGAGGACGATCCACGTCAGAACCTTGGACAGGCCCGCAAGCTTTTTCTGCAGCGGCGTCGACTCTTCCTCCGCCTGTGTGAGCGCGTCCGCGATCTTGCCCATCTCCGTCTGCATGCCGGTGCTGCAGACGACGGCGACGCCGCGCCCGTAAACCACCGTGCTCCCCATATAGACCATGTTTTTGCGGTCGCCCAGCGAGATTTCCTGGCCGTTCCGGGCAAGGGCTTCCGGCGTCTTTTCCACCGGCACGGATTCGCCGGTCAGCGCGGACTCCTCCACCTTCATCGACGCGCACTCGATGATCCGCGCGTCGGCGGGGACGGAGTCCCCCGCCTCGAGGTGGATGACGTCGCCGGGCACCAACTCTTCGCTTCTGACCACGGTCAGCTTCCCGTCGCGGAGAACCTTGGAGGTGGCGGCCGTCATCGTCTTCAGCGCCTCAATGGCCTCTTCGGCCTTGTTTTCCTCCACGACGCCGAGCACGGAATTCAAAACGACGACCGCCAGGATGATGAACACGTCGGCGAAAGACTCCCCCGCGTACGACGACGTGACGGCGGAAAGCACCGCCGCCGCCAGCAGCATGAGGATCATCGGATCGGCGAGCTGCTTCAGGAACCGGGAAAGCAGGCTGACCTTTTTCCCCTCCGCAAGCTTGTTTTTCCCATACAGCCGCAGCCGTTTTTCGACTTCCGGCGTTTGAAGGCCGGATTTTCCGGATTCCAGCGCTTTCAGGACATTTTCTCTCTTTTGCAGATAATAGTTCATAACGGCGCTACCCCTTTAAGAAAAGTATAAACAAAAGACCCACATACAATCCGCCGAGCTGCGCGGCGGGCAAAAACGCCCGCGCGGCGGCGATTATACATGAGTCTCGTTCATTAAGATATGTCAGGCCGGAACGGCCGTGCATGTTGGACATATCACACTTTCGTGCGAACTACTCCCTCAAGGGGCTTTGTTTATCCAGATTATACCGTGTCTTCGGCCAATTGTCAAGAGACGCGGGGGCGCCGCCGGGGCGGAAATTCCAAAGCACGCGGCCCGGAGGAAAACCGGCCGTTTCAGGAAAGTTCCAGCTGGCCGGTATAGAGCTGATAGTACCGGCCCTTTTCGGCCACCAGCTCCTCATGGCTGCCGCGCTCCAGGATCTCGCCGTTCTCCAGCACGATGATCGCCTTTGCGTTCCGGACGGTCGAAAGGCGGTGGGCGATCACGAATACGGTTCTGTTTTCCATCAGCCGGTCCATGGCCGTCTCGATCAATTTTTCCGTGTGCGTGTCGACCGAGCTGGTCGCCTCGTCCAGAATCAGCACGGGCGGGTCGGCCACCGCGGCCCGGGCGATCGCGAGCAGCTGGCGCTGGCCCTGGCTGAGGTTGTTTCCGTCTTCGGTCAGCATGGTGTCGTAGCCTTTCGGGAGCCGCCGGATAAAGGAATCCGCGTTCGCGAGCTTCGCGGCCTGCGCGACCTGCTCAAA
>DHAI01000031.1:15267-22852 GCA_002397355.1 Ruminococcaceae bacterium UBA4958
GCGCCGGTGGAGCCGACGAAAGCTATTTTCTGCCCCGGCTTGGCATACAGGCTGATCTTTTTGAGGATCGGCCGGTTGTGCGCGTAGCCGAACACCACGTCGTGGAACCGCACGTCGCCGCGCAGGGGAACCAGCTCCGGCCGCCCGCCCTCTCCGGGGCGGCGCCACGCCCACATCCCCCTGGGGGACTCCCGGAGCGCGCCGTCCGGAGTCTGTTCCGCATGGACCAGCGTCACGGCGCCGTGGTCTTCTTCCGGGGCAACCTCCATGATTTCCGAGATCCGCTCCGCGCCGGAAAGCGCCGCCATGATAAAATTGAGCTGCAGGGCGAACTGGTTCACGGGCATCGCCGACTGGCGGACGTAGACGAGGTAGGACGCGAGGCCGCCCAGGTCCATCCAGCCGGAGATCGCGAAAAACGCCCCAGCGCACGCCGAGACGGCATAATTGAAATAGGAGATGCTCACGACGACCGGGACGAGGAAGCCGGAATAAGTCAGCGCGTCGGTCGCGGAATTCCGCAGCTCTTCATTTTTCTCCGTGAATCTCTTCATGTTGGCGCTCTCGTGATTAAAGACCTTGACGACCTTTTGCCCGGCGACCGTTTCCTCGATGAACCCGTTGAGCTCCCCCATATATTTCTGCTGCATGGAAAAGAAAGCGTGGCTCTTTTTGCTGCTGTACCGAAGAAACAGAAACATGCAGAAAAAGGAGGTCAGCACAATCAGCGAAAGCAGCGGGCTCAGGATGATCAGCATGGAAAAGGTCCCGACGATGACGACAAAGCTCTGAATCACCGCGGTGAAGCTGTTGTTCAGGGCGTCCGAGATCGTATCGATGTCGTTGGTAAAGCGGCTCATCAGCTCGCCGTGCGTCGTCGCGTCGAAAAAGGAAAGAGGCAGCGTCTGCACCTTCCGGAAAAGGTCCCCGCGGATCTCCCGGATGATTTTCTGGGCGACTTTCACCATGAGCTGCGTGTACCCGTAAGAGGACAATACGCCCGCCAGGTAGAGCAGGCCCATCAGGGTCAGCATCCGGAGAAGCCCGGGGACGTTCCCCGGAAGAATATACCGGTTGATGGCGGGCCGAAACAGATAGACGCCGAAAATGTTGGCGAAGGAGCTGATCACCACAAGGACCGCGACCAGCGAGAGCGCGAAGCGGTTCTTTTTCAGATAGCGCGAGAGGAATTTCAGCGTCTTTTTCAGATCTTTCGGTTTTTCGTGCCGCATCTGCCGCGCCATCAGGCAATCGCCCCTTTCTTCTGGATTTCATAGATGTCCTGATAAATTTTGTTGTGGGCAAGCAGCGTGTCGTGCGTCCCGACTTCGTTGATCTTCCCGTCCTCGAGCACCACGATCCGGTCTGCGTGCTCCATGGAGTTGATGCGCTGGGAAATGATGATTTTCGTGGTGCCCGTCAGCTGCGCAAGGCCGTCTCGGATCCTGGCCTCGGTGGCGGTGTCCACAGCGCTGGTGGAATCGTCGAAGATCAGGATTCTGGGACGCTTTAGCAAAGCCCGCGCAATGCAGAGGCGCTGCTTCTGGCCGCCGGAGATGTTGACGCCCCCTTGCCCCAGATCCGTATCGTATCCGTCCGGCATGCGGGAAAGGAACTCGTCCACGCAGGCGATCCGGCAGGCCCAGTCCAGTTCTTCCTGCGTTGCGTCCGGGTTGCCCCACCGCAGGTTTTCACGGATCGTGCCCGAAAAAAGCGTGTTCTTCTGCAGCACCATGCCGACGGCGTCCCTCAGATAGGCGACCGGGTATTCCCTCACGTCGTGCCCGTCGATCTTCAGGCTTCCGGAATCCACGTCGTAAAGGCGGGGAATCAGCTGCACCAGAGACGATTTGGCCGAACCCGTCCCTCCGATGATCCCCACGGTCTGGCCCGCTCCAATATGTAGGCAGATATCCGACAGGACGTACTCTTCCGCCGTTTGCTGATACTTGAAAGACACATGGTCGAAGTCGATGTCGCCGCGCTCCACCTTCAGGTCCCTCGTTCCCCCCACAAGATCGACGGGCTCATCCAGGACCTCCAAAATGCGGCTTGCCGACGTCGTGGAGCGGCTGAGCATCAGAAAGACATTGGAAATCATCATCAGCGAATTCAGGATCTGGAGGACATAGCTCAAAAATCCGGTCAGCGCGCCGACTTTCATCGAACCGACATGGATCAGGTTTCCCCCGAACCACAGAATGCAGAGGATCGTGGAATACATCACGAACTGAAAGCACGGCAGGTTCAGCGACGCGTAATGGAAGGCCCGCTCGGAGGACTCGCGGAACGACTCGTTCACTCCTTCGAACTTCCGGCTTTCGCTTTCGCCCCTCACGTAGGACTTCACGGTGCGGATCGCGATCAGATTTTCCTGGACGACGGAATTCAACTTGTCCAGAATTCTCTGCATCCTCCCGTACAGGGGGCCCAGCTTGCGGAAAATAAGGTACAGGCAAACGGCGAGGATGGGCATGGCGACCAAAAAGACGACCGCCAGCTCTGGGCTCATCAGGATGGACATGGAGAGCCCCATCGCCATCATGACCGGGCCGCGCACAATGGGGCGCAGCCCGTTGCAGATCGTATTCTGAAGGATCGTGATGTCGCTCGTCAGGCGGGTGATCAGCGAAGGGGTGTTGAAATGGTCCAGGTTGGAAAAGGAGAAGCTCTGCACCTTTGCGTATTCCGCTTTCCGCAGCTCGGCCCCGAAACCCTGGCCGGCGCGCGCCGCAAAGCGCGAATAGAAAACGCCGAGCACGAGCGAAATCATCGAGCAGAACACCATGAGGAGACTCCGCTTTAATATATAGCCCTGGTCGCGCGTAGCCACGCCGACATCGATGATATTCGCCATGATCATGGGGATGATCAGCTCGAAGGCCGCTTCAAAGGAAACGCAGACGATGCTTATGATAAAATCTTTTTTTGTCTTTTCAAAATAGACGCGAAACCGGCTCAGCATTTGATTCCTCCAAAGGCACAAAAATTCAGGAAAGGTCTTTCCCGGTCAGGTTGCGGTACATACGGCACAGATAGCGGACCATTTGTTCCCGTTCCGGCTGGGAAAACCCCCGGAAGGAAATATCGTCCACCTGTTTGCAGATCTGCAGCCACTGCGCGAAAGCCTCCCACCCTTTATCCGTGATGGAAACGCGGTCCGCCCGCTTCCGCTCGGCGAAGTTCATCCGCCGGATCAGGCCGGACTGCTCCATCTTGGCGAGGATCTGCGATATGGTGGCGGGCTCGATGTCGAGGGCCTCCGCAATGTCCTTCTGCATACATTCGTTGTGCTCCGACAGATAAGTCAGGACCTTCGGCTGGCCGGGAGAAAGGCCGATCCGATCGATTTCCGGGCGTATCCTGTTTTTTCGTGCCCTGGCGGTCTGTACCAGAGCTTTATGAATGGTGACCGGCATGGGAAAGCGCTCCTTCCCTGTCTTAGTATCTTAACAGTTAGCTTCCTAAACTTCATTTATGTTACACCCGGCCGGGGAGATCGTCAATGCTCTCTTCCCTTTTTCTTTGCATCTATTATTTTCCTGACCGTTTCGCACGTTCTTTGCAGGACGTATTGCGGTTTCAAAACGAACGCCGGCCGAAGCCATCGCAACATGGCCCGGCCGGCGTAAATCCCGGCTATTTCAGTGGACGGCCTTTCCCGGTCCCGCCCGCGGGTGATCCCTTTATCCGCGCACCCGGCGAACGATGATTTCCGCTATTTTCTCCGGCGGCGCCTGTTCCTCGACCGCTCCAACCTCACTTGCGGCCATGGGCATTCCGTAGACGACGCTCGACCGCTCGTCCTGACCGACCGTGAAGGCTCCCGCCCTTCTCATGGCCAGCAGGCCCTCCGCCCCGTCTTTCCCCATCCCGGTCAGGATGACGCCGACAGAATCCGGGCCGGCCGCCCTCGCCGCCGATTCAAAAAGGAACCCGACCGACGGGCAGTGGCCGTTGATTTTGGTGCCCCACCGGCACCGGACGAAGTAGCCGTTCCGGTCCCTGCCCAGCGACGTCTGCTTTCCGCCCGGCGCGACCAGGGCCGTGCCGGCCTTCACGCGGCTTCCGTCCCGCGCCTCAAAGACGCGGAGCCTGCACATCCTGTCGAGCCGTTCCGCATACATCTGCGTGAAGCCGGCGGGCATATGCTGGACGATCACGATGCCGGGAAGGTCCCCCGGCAGGCGGCGCAGGATCTCCGCCGTCGCCTCCGTCCCGCCCGTGGACGCCCCCATCACGATCAGGTGGTATCTTTCCCCGGGCTGCGGCCGCACGGCTTCCGGCGCGCCCGCCGGCCCGGGCGTCCGCGGGCGGCACCCGATCTTGATCTTGACGCACAGCTCGTTGCGGAACGCGGAAATATCGTCAAAGTTGTGCGTATTCGGCTTCCCCACAAAATCGCAGAGGCCGGGCAGACCGGACACCGGGGCCTGCCGCCCCACCGCTATCACCGGCAGGACAGCCGGTTCGGAAACGGCCGCCAACGCTTCCGCAAGGTCCGGCATATCCGGGTCCGCCGTCAGGATATCCGGATTCAGCTCCCGGATCCGGCGAAGGGCTTCGCCGGCGCTGCCGGCCATGCCGACCACCCGGATGCCCCCGTCCCCCTTCAGGGATTCCCGCAGCGCTCCCCGGAAGGAAGGGGACCCGTCCACGATCAGGAGTCGAATGGGAGTCAATTGCATTTTCACGTCCCTTTCTGGTAGATGGAGGGTTTGATGTATTGAAAGCACGAAGTATCGGGCTGTATGGTCTCGGAATGCCCGACGAACAGGTAACCCCCCGGTTTCAGCGCGTCGTAGAATTTCGCGACCAGCCTGTCCTTCGCCTCCTGCCCGAAATAGATCATGACGTTCCGGCAAAAGATCAGGTCGAACGGCTTCAGGAAAGGGAACGGCTCCATTAAATTCTGCCTTTTGAAAACGACTTCCCGTTTCACTTCGCCGCACAGCAGGAACGCCTGGCCGTCCTCCCTGAAATAGCGCCGCTTCCACCGGGGCGGCACGTCCCTCAGGGATTCCGGGGCGTAAACGCCGCGCTGCGCCTCTTCCAGCACGCGCGTCGAGACGTCCGTCGCCAGAACCCGGAGGTCCCAGTCCGCGGCACGCCTGGCGCCGAAGTAATCTTTCATGACCATAACGGCGGTGTAAGCTTCCTCGCCCGTGGAGCAGCCCGCGCTCCAGACGCGCAGATCGCGCCCGGCGTTCGTCTTTTCCTGCCGGGGGAGGACGACGTCCCGCAAGAAGCGGAAATGGTCGGGCTCCCTCATAAAATACGTATGGTTTGTCGTCAGCCGGTCGAGCATCGCGTTCCGCTCGCCGCAGCCGTTCCGGCGGACCATGGCGAAATACTCCGAAAAACTGGAGGCCTTCTTCTCCGCAAGCACGGAGCAAAGCCTCGATTCGATCAGGAGCCTTTTCTTGGAGAGGTCGATTCCGTAATGCGATCCCATGTAGTCCACGAGCTCCCGGAATTCCCGGTCGGTCAAATGTATCATGGTTCCGCCCGGGCTCAGCCGCCGCTGTAGAGGTTCTGAGGATTCAGGATCAGGCTGATGCTCCCGTCGCCCAGGATGGCGCAGCCGTCGATGCCGGATTTTCGCACCGCAAACTGGTTCAGGTAAACGGGGAGCGATTTGACGACCACCTGCTGCTCGCCGAGAAGGGCGTCCGCGAACACGCAGAAGCAGAGGTCGTGCGTTTCCACCATCATGACGATGCCGTCGTCGATTTTCGTGACGGCCGTCGGGATGCGGTAAAATTGATGCAAACGGATCAGCGGATAATATCGGTTGCGCACCATGATGATCTCGCGCATGTTCGTGTCGTACATGATGTCCCCTTCCCTGCTTTTGAAGGACTGGCGGATATTTTTGATGGGAACGGTAAACACCGTGCCGCCGACGGAGACTTTCATACCGTTGACAATGGCGAGCGTAAGCGGTATTTTAAAGACGATTTTCGTCCCTTTGCCGGGCGCGCTGTCCACGGAGACGTCGCCGCCGATTTTCTCCACGTTTTCCTTGACGACGTCCATCCCGACGCCGCGGCCGGAATACTCCGTGACCACGTCGTTGGTCGAGAAACCGGGCATCAGCAGAAACTGATAGATCTCCTTCTCCGTGTACTCCGCCTCCGGCTTTTTGAGCAGGCCCCTTTTCTTCGCTTTGCCAAGGACGCGCCGGCAGTCGATCCCCCCGCCGTCGTCCGCCACCGAAACGAGGATCTCGCCGCCGGTATTCTGGGCGGAAAGCGTGATCGTCCCGACGGGGGGCTTCGACGCTTTTTCCCTTTCCTCCCTCGACTCGATCCCGTGGTCCATGCCGTTGCGCACAAGGTGCATGATCGGATCGGAAATGCAGTCGACGATGGTCTTGTCGACCTCGGTGTCCTCGCCGACCAGGACCAGCTGGGCCGGCCGGTCGAGCTTTCTGCTCATATCCCGCACGATGCGGTTCATTTTCTGGAACACGGTGGAAATCGGAACCATGCGGATGGACATGACGACTTCCTGAAGCTCATCGGTCAGCTTGCGCAGCTGGCGCGTGGATTTCGTAAAATTGTTGTCGATCCCGGAATGCTGAACTTCCGGCATGGAAGTTACCATGGATTCCGTAATAACGATTTCACCCATCAGATCCATCAGCGTGTCCAGTTTGGAAAGGTTGACGTTAATCAGGCTCTGCCGCGCCGCCGCGTGAGGCTGCTGCTGCGCCGCCTGCGGACCTGCGCCGGCGGACGGGGAAGCCGCCGGCCCGGTTTTTGTTCCGTTTGCCGGCGCGGCGGAGCTCTCCGCACTCTTGAGGACGGTATAATCCTTGGTGTATGTAAAATCCTCAATCGCCCGGATACCCCGTTCCATGTCCTTTGGATCCCGGAAGAACATCAGAAAGCCGTTTTTCAGAATTTCCGCGTCGGTTTCGCTGTTTGTCTCAATATCCGACGGATAAAAGGTAAAGTCCACGCCCGTGTCACGCATGCTGTTAACCAGCATAAAAGCGCGCAGATTTTCCATCTGCGCTTCCTCGTCAAAAAACACCTTCACGGCCGCGGGGTATCCCGCGCGGCTTTGTGCTTCCAGAATATCCGAAGTACGGGCGTCCGGCGCCGCATCGGCCGCGGGCGCGGCGGCTTTTTTCTCCGTCGAAGACGGAGCCGAAGCGGCGGTTCCGGCGCTCTGGGCAGAAATCTTTTTCAGAAAATCGTTAATTTCCTGCTCGAAAGTGCCGATATTGGTAGTAAGCGGCTGCCCTCCGCGGACTTTTTCCGTTTCCGCTTTCAGGAAGTCGCTGGAACGGAACATCAGGTCGATCAGATCTTCAATATATTCTTTCGCCACGCCCTTTTCGCGCACAAAGGAGAAAAGGTCTTCCATTTTATGGGCAATGACCGTGAGGCTGTTGAACTGCATCATGGCCGAGGACCCTTTGATGGTATGCATGATCCTGAAAATCTCATTGACGCTGTCCGGGTCGAAATTTTTATTTTTTTCACATGCCAGCAGAATATCGTCCAGATGCTCCAGCAGGTCGTCCGTTTCAAACAAAAAAACATCGAGCATGGATTCCGTACCGTTATCCATT
>DHAI01000062.1:0-7185 GCA_002397355.1 Ruminococcaceae bacterium UBA4958
AGATATACTGTGATCGTTGACGAGGAGCTGCTGGAAAAGATTGATGATTTTCGGTTTGAAAACCGCTATCCAAGCCGTTCTGCGGCAACACTGGAACTGATTCGCCTCGGGATGGACGCGTTGGAAAAGGAAAGAGACGGACAGAAAAAACCGATCAAAAAGAGCGCAAAAAGAACGAAAAGGGGGGCCGATCATAAAACGGAAAAATCGTGAACCGGAAATCCGCCCGCCCGGAACGGGGAGGCGTCCGGCGGTGGGAAAACGTATTGAAAAGACGCACGGCTCTGCAGAAGCAGTTGCGGCACCGGAGACCCGGAAAGCAGCCGCGGCCTGCCATCCGCCGTCCCGGGGATAATCCAATTCCGTCCGGGGGATTGCACGGAATGCAAAATTTAACATAAGTCCATGGGGAGATAGCGCGCGCTGTTTATCATAATGAAGCATCCCCTTTTTTTGATGTTGGCAATCCGGCCTTGAACAATGCCCGGTTATTCGTTTCGCCTGATGATACCTGAAAAGCGCGATAAAGTAGACTTTTTCGTTCCGACATCATATACTTAATTTAAGTTATTTTGCACACGGTTTTCCACTTTATTCTTTTCATCTTTATGTACTATTCCATTTAGGATCTTCTCCTGTTTTGCCGCAGCGGAATCCTGGCGCTGAACTGAATTCTCTACTTTTTCCGATAATTTTCTACTAAATTCCCCATTTGGCGCCTGACGCGGGCTTTTGGAAAAATGCCCGCTCTTACAGAAATTCCATGTGGAATTGCGACGACGGTATATAAGGTAACCGCACAAGGATCCGAAACCGATAAATCTGTTCGCGGGAAATCAGGCGGAATCAAAGCAAAGTTACAGGTTATTTCCGATGATTCTCAACCTCGGCGTTGCGCTTGCCACAGCGCCCGCGGCTTCCCGTGCCGCAAAGGCTTCCGCAGATGCCGCCGAATCCGGAGGGGAGCAGGCGGCGGAAAAGGGCACGCCGGCCTGACACAGGCGCAAAAACGCCCGCCGGGAACCGAGACGCAAAGAGGCCTTCCCACCGCAGAATTTCTGCGATGGGAAGGCCTCTTCCACGTTCCGGCTGCTTCCTGTCCGGCCGAACGGCCGGCTTACTTTTCCCTCATCAGCGTAACCTTCACCGGTCCGCTGGAATGCCTGCCGACCAGCGAAGCGTCGATCACGAACTCGAGCTTGGCCGGCGCATATTCGCTTACGTCAAGCTCAAACTCCGTTTCCGCCTTGGAACCGTACAGGTTGTTCAGCGGAAGCTGGACTTCCCTGCTGCCGACAGTGCGGACGCCTTCCGGCAGATACGCGGTGATCTTCACCCACTGCTGCTCCCGCATCGCCGCCGCGTTGATCACGGTGACTCCGATCTTCCGCGTCTCCCCAGACCGGAAGCCGACCGAGTCCCCATAGTCGACATACAGCGAGAAAGCCGGGAAGGAATAGCGGACGACATACGGCGAAAGCTCGCAGAGCTGCCGCACCGAAAGCTCGTCGCGGAACGAATTCTGATACGGGCGGTAGTCGGACGCCTGCTCGCAGAAAAGCGCGTCGCCCTCGCCGCACCGGATCGTCACGCCGCCTTCCGGCAGGATGCCGCACAGTCCGAGACCGAGAAACGACGGCATGATTTGGCAGATGCGGTCCGTCAGCTCCCCGCAGGTCTTCGGAACCCAGATGCCTCCCCATGTCTTGTCGATGCACATCGTGGCGATCTCGTCGTTCAGCGGTTCCTTCCATTTCTCCGGGATTCCCGAATCACCGGCGATGATACCCATCAGGGCGCCGAGCGTCGCCGCCGTGCAGTCGGTGTCCTCGCCGAACCGGACCGCCGTGCAGAGGCTTTTGCCGAAATCGTCCCCGCCGTAGAGCCACCCCGCAACGGTAAAGGCGACGTTTTCCGGCGCGTCGAATCCGGGCGCACCGATCTCCAGGCCCTCGTTCCCCTCCTTGGGGATTTTCGGCGTCGGCACGCTCTGTACCCCGAACGTGCCGGGCGCAGCATTGTGAATCTGCTTTCTGGCCTCGCGGAAGTCCACCCCGCCGTCATAGCATGCGATCGCCTTTTTGACCGCCCCGGCCGTAACGCTGTTTTCCGGGATATAGGAAAGACCGATGCCGATCAGCTTCCGTTTGTCGCTTTCCACAAAGGCGGCGCTCTCCACCGCGGCGAAGAAGATCTCGCCGTACATCCCCTCGCCGGCATGGTCCACGATGGCGTCCTCATAGGCATATTTCGCGGCGATTTCCGGGTGCCCCGGCGCGAGGCACGCCCAGATCTCGGAGCGGATGTAGCACCCGTCGCTGTCCTTGTAGACGTTGTCCACCACGCCGGAGAGCGGCGGCTGAAGCCCCGCGCGCATATTCGCCTTTCCGGTGCCGTATTCCACCCAGTTCGGGATGACGAAGGAGAGCCAGTATTCCCCCAAAACGGACGCGTTGACATTCCTGCCGTACCGCTCCACCGCGGCCAGCCACACGATCTGGAGGTCCAGGTCGTCGTTCGGCGGGGCGCCCTTCGACAGATCCTGCGTGTAAAAATCCACGTCCACGATCTGCCGTTTCCCCTCAAACGGCGCGCCGAGCACTCCCCCGATATTTTTTCCCTGCCAGCACCCTTTTACCTTGTCCCGGTAAGTCTTGAAATCCAACGTCATATTGCTCCTCCTGCAAAAAAATTGCGGCGAAAGGAACGACAGCCAGCCGCGTCCCCTTTCATCCTGCTTGTGAGCGATCATAGCATCGATCGGCATCCTTTTGATTCCCGCAAACGATCATCCCATCCCGGCAGGCAATTATTTCGCGGCCGGGTTCCCGGACTCGGGGAAAGTCCCCGAAAAGCCCCGGGCGTCCCTCCGGGCCAGGGACAGCCCGGCCGAATCCCGCCGGTTCCCTCAGTACTCCTCTTCCCGGAAATCGAAACGGAACGTCTCCATGATCTCTTTCAGATGCGCGAGGCTCCCCGCGCCGGCGAGCGCGATCATGCGCGGCCTGCGCGTCAGGACGAATCCGAGCAGCGCCTCCGAAACCGTCGCGCCGTGGTCCCCGGCGATCTCCCGAAGTCTGCGGAACCGCTTCAGATTCCCCTCGGTGAAATAAGGGCTGCCCGCCACCGCCTCTCTCCCTTCCCGTTCCAGCCTGCTGAAAAAGCCGGAGCACATGCTCGTGTAAGCCGTCAGCACGCTGGACGGGTTTCCCCGGTGATACGCCAGCATCTCCCCGCCGGCGACGGCCAGCGTCGGGTCCGCCATCGGTTTCATGTCATCCGAGCCGTAATTGTACAGCGCCTCGTTCAGCACGAATCCCCGATAGCCCATTTTCCGGCAGTAGGCGTCCGCTTCCCGCATCCGCCCGACCGTCCAGTTCGAGCAGGCGTAATACCGGATCTTCCCGGCTCTGCGGAAACCTTCCATCGTCTCGACCAGCTCTTCGACCGGTCTTTTCGCGTCGTCCCTGTGATAGCAGTAAATGTCGATGCAATCGACGGAAAGCGCTTTCAGGCTGAGGTCGAGATCCGATTGCATTTCTTCCCGGGAAAGCCGGCCGACGCCCATGGAATCCAGCCGCGGATGGCCGCCCTTCGTGAGGAGCACCGCATCGTCATGCCGGCCCCTGCTCCGCAGCCAATCGCCGATCACGCGCTCGGAGCGCCCCGTCTCCGGCTTTACCCAGTCCGAATAGACGCGTGCCGTGTCGATCAGGTTTCCCCCCAGGCCGAGGTAGGCGTCGAGCAGACGGCCGGTCCCCTCCCCGCTCCCGGAAAGGCCCGCATTCGCCGTTCCCAGGCCGATCCGGCAGACCTTCAGATCCGTTTCCGGAATGTTCAGATAAAGCTCCATACCTCTGCAATCCCCCTTACAGACATTTCAGGAACGCCGCGATCTTCCTTGCCAGGATCGCATGGCCGGCATCGTTCGGGTGCAGGCCGTCCGGGCAGTACCGTTCCCGGCAGGCGGCAAGGTTCGGCTGGATGCCGCTCGTCGCATAAAGGTCGAGCACCGGCAGGGCATAGTAGCGCGCGACCTCCCGGATAATCTCCACATAAGTGGAAAGCGGCGCGGTGGACGGCCGGGTGCCGCTCCCGTCGCCGGCGGGATTCTCCTCCCCCACGCGGTGCAGCGGGGTGGCGACGACGATCTCCGATTCCGGATATCTTTCATACAGCCTGGCGTAAAGAAAATGAAGCGCGCCGTAAAAGGTCCACGGCGTCCTGTCGTTCATGCACCCGAGGAAAGCGTCGCCGTGGCCCCAGTCGTTCGTCCCGCCGAATACGACGACGGCGTCCGCATGCGGGTCCATCTCGTCCACACGCATGCAGAAATCGAGGTCGAACTTCTCCTCGGCGGATTTCCCCGTCTGCCTGGCGATCCTGGTCCCGCCGATCCCGTAGTTCCGCGCCACTTTGAGCCCCTCGTTCCGCGCGATCACGGCCGGGTAAATTTTTTCCGGCCCGCTCGTGCCGGCCCCCTCCGTGATGCTGTCCCCCAGAAAATTGATCGTCTTTCCTTTCAGTTCCATGCTTTCATGCTCCATTCAACTTTTTTGAAAAAGGCGCCGTATTTTCGACTGTTACGATCTGATTATAAGGCATTGCGCAGGCAAAAACCAGGGATGATTTTCTTCCTCGGCCATAGATTTCAATATTTTACCGCGAGGCGCGAACGGAAATCGGGAGCGGGAATATCCATTTTTCGTTATGCGCGATAAGCGGCGAAAAAAGCGAATATAATGTCATTATGTCAATTCATCCGCAAGCCGGGAACGGATTCCTGCCGGCGCGCGGAACCAAAAAGCTGGAAAATTCAGCAGATGGAGGCAAAACGATGCTTTTCTGTGAAAGTCCGTCCCATGTCCGGTTCCTGACTCCCGCGGGCGAAGCCGACGCCGTGCGCAGCGGGAACAGCTTCGAGCACGCCGACGCAAAGCTCACCTGCCGCGACGGCGCCGTAACCGTTTCTTCCCTGCGGACTCCGCTGCTCGGGGCCGTGGTCACCTGGGACGTCCGCGTGCCCGCGGACGCGCTCGTCTTCGGCGACGACTGGGAGCGCTCTTACGCTTCGCTCGGCTGGAGACGCCTCTCGGAATACGGCGCGATCCCCTGGTACTTCCTCTGCTCCGACGGAAGCGGCACCGCGGGATGGGGCGTGGCGGTAAGGCCCTCGGCCATGTGCAGCTGGACGATCGGCGAAAAGACGATCTCCCTGCACCTCGACCTGCGCTGCGGCTGCGATCCGGTCGAGCTGCGCGGCAGGACGCTGAAAGCCTGCACGGTCGTCACGATCCATTCGGATGAGAAGCCGTTCGCCGCCGCCCGCGCATTCTGCCTGGCGATGTGCGCCGATCCCCGCCTGCCGAGGGAACCGATTTATGGCGGCAACGACTGGTACTGCTGCTACGGCGACAATTCCTACGGCAAGATCGTCACGCACGCGAAGCGGGTGGCGGAATGCTCGCCGAAGGGAGGGAACCGCCCGTATATGGTCGTCGACGACGGCTGGGAACTGTGCCGCGACGCTTACCGGGGCTTCATCGGGGGACCGTGGCTCCCGAACCGGAAGTTCGGCGACATGCGGGCTCTCGCGTCCGAGATTTCCGCATTGGGCGTCAAACCGGGCCTGTGGATCCGCCCGCTGCAGTCCGCCGAGTTTCTCCCGGACGGCTACATGGAAAGCGACTCGGGAAGGCATCTGGACCCCTCTTCGGAAAGCGCGCTTTCCTATATCAAAGAGCAGGTGGAAAGGGTCCGGGGCTGGGGGTTCCGGCTTCTCAAGCACGATTTCACGACCTACGACATCACCGGGAAATACGGGCCGGCGCTGCGGGCGGACATGCTGGGCGGCTGCGGGCATTTCAGCGACAAAAGCCGCACCACCGCCGAGATCGTCCTCGGGCTGTACCGCGCCATCCGCGAAGCCGCCGGAGACATGGCGGTCCTCGGCTGCGACGTGATCGGCCACCTTTCGGCCGGATTTTTCGAGGCGCAGCGCACGGGCGACGACACCAGCGGCCGCGAGTGGGAGCGCACCGTCGCGATGGGCGTCAACACGCTCGCCTACCGTCTGCCGCAGCACGGCGCCTTCTTTGCCGCCGACGCCGACTGCGTGGGCATCACGAAGCAGGTGCCGTGGGAAAGGACGGCGCAGTGGCTGGACCTGCTTTCCGTCAGCGGGACGCCCCTCTTCGTGTCGATCGCGGAGGATGCGTACGACGGCGCGGTGCGCGAGGCGCTCACCGCCGCGTTTGGGCGCGCGGCCTCGCCCGCCGGCACGGCGGAGCCCCTCGACTGGATCGACGCATACTCTTTCCCGCGCCGCGACCCCGCCACGGGGCGCGAATACGCCTGCATGGCGCCGGAAAAATGGCTTGGCAACGACAAAAAGGTCCATTCGTACCGCTGGTTCTGACGGGAAAAGCGCAAGACGGGCGCCGCTTTGATGCGGCGTCCGTACCGCCCCGGGATTCCGGGGCGGTTTTTTTCACGCATTTCTCCCAGCCGGCCCGAAAAAGATCCCGCTCAGCGTCGCGTTCTCTCCCCGGACCTGATCGATGCGGAACCTTGACGACCTGCCGTACCGGTAGACGAGGTAGACGCCGGCGGCGTAATCCCTCACGAACCTGACCGGCGCGACAAGATCGAGCGTATCGCCGTCGAACATCTCGACGGCAAGCTGCCTGCCGCTCTTCTGCCAGTCCGCGAAATACAGCGCGACGGTGTATTCCCTCTCCTCCTTCAGCCGGATATCCAGCGTAAAGGTCTGGTCGCAGGCGACCGGATCGTTCGTCAGAAGCGCGCCGAGCTTCCGGGTGCCGGAACCGCCGCCCGCCGGAAGTGCGCGCACGTCGTCCGTGCCCCGCGTCCATTGGGCGCACCTCGCCTTGCGGTACGAAACGCCGCAGATGTATCCCGGCAGAGCGGACCGGTCTCTCCCCGGCCCGTCATAGGAAAAAAGGTCGTAACCCTCGGAGCCGTACACGCCGCCCCAGTCTCCGCCGGTCTTCCTGTCCTCCCCCTCGAAAGCGGCGCCGTACCGGTAGCCGGCGTCTTCGGGCGCGGGCGTTTCCCCTCTGTATACGACGTCGAACTCGTACTGGCCCTCCCGCAGGCCGCGGAAATACAGGAAATCTTGGTCCTCATCCCGGCAGTCGGCCGGGCGCCGGTTCATCCGGACCG
>DHAI01000062.1:7382-12061 GCA_002397355.1 Ruminococcaceae bacterium UBA4958
CACTTTCCCGCGGCCGTGTCGAACGAAGCGCAGATGCCGCCGTGCGGAGTCGGCACGGTGCCCGACACCCGTTTGAGCCGGCGGCCGAGATGCGGCGTTACGACGAACGACGAGAAGCCAGCCGCCGACGGGCGGATGCCGAGGATATTCTCCTGAAGCCACGGCAAAACACCGGCGCCCCACGGATGCGCCAGGCTCGTGTAGCCCGCCTGGTTGTTCGGGACGGGGCCGTTCCGCCCCGTTCCGTCATTCCACTGCGGGCGGTAGGTTTCAAAGAACGTCGTTCCGCCGTATGCGATCTGGCCGCCCCACATGTCGCAGACCGCGGAAAGCGCGTCGTCGTACCGCCCCGCCTTTCCCATCGCCTGAAGAATAAAGAATTCGTTGAACGGCGAGTACGAAAGGCGGTTGACCCGGTCGGTGAAGAATTTACGGGAAAACTCCGCCGTCTCGCTTTTCGAAAGGAGGCCTGCATTGATCGCGTCGGCGCCGGCGTGGAGCCCAAGCTTCCGGCGCCGGCCGCCGCCGGCCTTCCACTCCGCCGTTTTCCGCGCGGCCCATTCCCGGTACTTCCGCGCCTCGCGCTCTCTCCCAAGTTCGGACAGAACGCCGGCGAACCCGTTCCACGCCCGGATGGCGAGGAATTGGTAGGAAGCCCGGTTCTCCGGGATCTCCGGGTTCTCGAAGCCGGCGCCGAGGCGCTCGTCCCATCCGAAGAAGTTCAGCCTGGCATCCGTTCCGTAAATCTCGTAGGCATGGTCCAGCCGCCGGCAGGCGCAGTTCAGAAGCGCGGCCGTCCCGTCCCGGTCCCCCGTGTAGCGGTAGTAGTCGATCAGGCTGAAAATCCAATAGAGCTCGTAGCTTTCGATCCCGTTGGAGTGCCGCTCCGTAAACTTCAGATTGCCGAGCACGAAGTCGTAATTCGCAAAGGCAACGAGCGCCGCGGCCTGCGCGGGGTAGGCGTCGCCGGTCCACGAATAGCGGTCGCCCCGGTCGACCAGGATCGCGGAGAAATAGTCCTTTTTCAGATTGACGCGCACATCGTACGCCGCGGCAGCCCAGATCCGGTTGAGCATCCCGCTGTCGCTGCGGAAGCTGCCGTTATAATTGACCGGCTTCGTCTGGCAGACGAGACGGACGCCCGTGACGTGGAACGGTTTCCGGAAACCGGCCACGCGAAGGAAACCGAAGCGAACGCCCTCGTAAAGCTCGTCGTTCAGTTCAAGCCGGTAGGAGGCGGCGCCGTATTTTTTAGGCGCGGCCGTCTTCGACGGCGACTTCGGCCCCGCGTTGACAAAGGCGGGCCGGTTGTATTCGCTGACGCCGAGCTCCACGGCTCCGCTCAGATCCGGGCTGTCGATTTCAAGCCACCCCGCAAATTCGGCGCCGAAATCCAGGACGACGGTCCCGTTTCCGGTCACCTCGACGTTCGGCCGCTCCGTCGTCAGGGACGCCAAATTGCCGAAACTGGCCGGATTCTCCGTCGCGGCCCGGACCGGCCTGCGCAGGAAGATCTCCAAGTCGTCCTCCGCCCTGGGGTTGCTCCAGCGGTAACCGATCAGCGGATCGGGCGAGGATTCGTCCGACGCTCCGGAAAAGCCGCCCGCCGGCACGTAGGCGTAAGGTTCGGGAATCGGAGACGCGCCCCAGACCGGCGCGCTTCCGTCCGTTTGAAAGGAACGCGGGGAAGGGTTCCCCATCGGTCCATCATCCTCCGTTTCATTCCACCAAAGGTGAATTTTGGTCTGAGGCCATAAGCCGGAGCGGACGGAACGCCGCCGCAGACCGCGCCGCCCAAAGACCGAAGCGGCAGGCTTCGTCCGCCGGGGCTACCCCGCACCCCGCCCGCTCACTCTTCCCGGAAGCAGAGCGTAAACCGGAGCGAAAGCGCTTCCTGGTTCAGACTGTATCCCGGGTCGAGCGCGGGGCCGCAGCTGTTGGAGCCGATCCCGCTCTGCGCGGAGTCGATGCAGAGTACCGTGCTGCCGCAGGGCTCCAGTTCGAAATTATGCGCCTTGCGCGTCAGTTCCTCCTGCGTATACTGCGACGCGTTGAAACAGAACGCTTCGCCGAAGACCGCGGCGGAGCTCTTTTCCCCGCTGAGCCTCACATAGGAGCAGTTCCAGTGCGAGCCGTTTTCCTGGGGACGGATATACTCCGCCGGATAGCGGTCCGCTTCCTCATGGAACAGCCCCAGCCAGCACGCGCGGTGCTTGTCGACATAACTCTCGTCCGGGCCGTACCCGAAATAGGCCGTCCGCTTCATGGACGCCGGCAGGAACAGGCGGACGCCGAAGCGCGGCAGGGACGGATACGCGGGATCTTTTCTCGCGGCGATCTCGGCGCCGACGGCTCCGTCCCCCCACACCGTGTATTTCGCCCGGATGGTCAGAATCCGCTGCCGGAACACGGGCGCGAGGGCCAGCTCGCATTCGATTACGGCGCCTTCCGGCGTTTTCCGCGCCGAAGAGCGGAAAACACGCGCCTGCGTGCGGTCGAACCCCGCTTTCCGCCACTCGTTCACAATGTTCCTGTCATTGTCGGTCGGGGCGCGCCAGATGTTGTACTCCATCGGCTTCTCCAAAAATTCCGAGCCGCCCCTGCGGCAGGAAACGAACGTCCCCGTCCGCCTGGAAAAGCGGTACGCAAAATCGCCGGAAGAAACGGAGAACTCCGTCTCGGTCTCCGCGAGATCCACGTCCCCCGCCGCGCGGCGCGGAACGCCCGGCTCGTAGCATCCGCCGAGCACAAACTGGTCGAATCCGAGCTCGTATCCGCTTTCGGCCCAGGGAAAGCCGCGCTTCTGCCGCATGGAAAAGCGGATGAGCGCAAGGCCGCCCTCCGGCTCCGGGAAATCCAGCCGGAAAGAGCGGCTTTCGTGCGGCGCGACGCCGAGGCCCGCCAACGTGCCGGACGCCGTCTCCGTTTCGCGCTCCCCCACACAGGAAACGACGCTCCACCGGATCTCCACCGCATCCTTCAGGTTGGTGAAGTCCAGGCAGTTCCTCACTGCGAAGCAGCGGGGGTCGTCGGTGCGGGAAACGCGCGCGGGGCGCAGCACGTTGCGGTACTCGCGCAGGCTGTCGGTGAACCGGCGGTCCGGCGTGACGAGGCCGTCCACGCAGAAATTGCCGTCGTTCGGGTAGTCGCCGAAGTCGCCGCCGTAAAGGAAACGCTTTTTTCCGTCCGGCGTCGCGCCGTCCTGAACGGCGTGGTCGCACCATTCCCACACGCATCCCCCGGCGAATGCCGGGTAGCGGTAAATCAGCCTCCAGTAATCCTCCAGGTCGCCGGGGCCGTTGCCCATCGAATGGCTGTATTCGCAGAGGAAGTACGGTTTTTCCCGCGGCTTTTCGAGCTTTTCCACAATGGACGCGCGCGAGGGGTACATCTCGCTCTCCACGTCGATGCAGGAGCAGTCGCGGTCCCCGTTCCTGGTCGCGGGCTCATAGTGGACGAGGCGGGTGCGGTCGCGGTCCTTCACCCACCTTGCCGCGGCGATGTAATTTCCGCCGTAGCCGGCCTCGTTCCCGAGCGACCAGAGGATCACGCAGGGGCGGTTTTTGTCGCGCTCCACGTTGCGGCGCACGCGGTCCATCACGGAAGCGGCGAAGCGCGTGTCCTCCGCGAGCTCATTGTAGTTTTTCTGCCAGTCGAGGGGGTAGCGCTCCACGGTGCCGTGGGACTCCGCGTCCGACTCCGCGATGAGGTAGAAGCCGTACTCGTCGCAGAGCTGCGGGAAAACGGGCGCGTTCGGGTAATGGCTCGTGCGGATCGCGTTGATATTCGCCCGCTTCATCATCCGCAGGTCGTTTTCCATCATCTCCCGCGTGACGGCATAGCCCGCCACGGGGTCTGTGTCGTGGCGGTCGACGCCCTTGAACTTGACGGGCTTCCCGTTCACGAGCAGCACGGCGTCCCGCACGGAGATCTCCCGCACGCCCACGCGCTCCGCGACGGCCTCGTTTTCCGTCTCCAGCACGAGACGGTAAAGATAAGGCGACTCCGCGTTCCACAGGACCGGGTTCTCAAGCAGGAAGCGGATCTTCCCGGTACCGGAAGCCCGCTGCAGGAGTTCGCCGTCCGCCGAGTAAAGGGAGGCGCGCACCGCCTGCTCTTTCCCGCGGAACGCGAATTCCGCCGTGATCTCCGCCTTTCCGCCGCGCAGAAGGGTCTTCACGCGGTAGTCGCGGATATGGTCCTGCGGCCGGCGGATCAGGTACACGTCGCGGAAAATGCCCGTCATGCGCAGCTTATCCTGATCCTCGAGGTAGGAGCCGGAGCACCACTTCAGCACCACGGCGCAGAGCAGATTCTCCCCTTCCCGCACATAATCCGTCACGTCGAATTCGCCGGTGGAGTGGGAAACCGTGTCGTAGCCCACGAACCGGCCGTTGATCCAGACGAAAAGGCAGGAGTCCGCGCCCTCGAAATCGAGGTACAGGCGCATCCCGGCCGATTCCTTCCCCACGAAAAACGTTCTGCGGTAAAGGCCGCAGGGATCGTCGGAGGGGACGTACGGCGGGTCCAGCGGGAACGGGTAACGCACGTTCGTATACTGATGGCCGTCGTAGCCGTGCATCTGCCAGACGGAGGGCACGGGGATCGTGTCCATGCCGCCGTCGTCATAGGCCGGTTTCAGCATTTCCTCGCGCAGGCCGTCCGGAGACGGAAAGTAG
>DHAI01000062.1:12244-20708 GCA_002397355.1 Ruminococcaceae bacterium UBA4958
AAAATTTCCAGTCCCCGTTCAAAAGCTCCACGCGGTCGGAGTCTTTGTCCGATCCGGCCAGGGCCTTTTCCGCGGAAGGATACGGGACGTAATACGCCCGGTCCTCTTCGGTATTGACGCGCGTCGTCTGCGGATCCTCATAATATGGAAGTTTCATTGGTTTCCTCCCCTTGTTTTTCGCTTTTCATCCGGTTGGCGGAAGGGCACGGCTCCCCTTTTCCCTCGTCCGGCGAAACGGCTGCATCCGCCCTGTTTTTCCGGTTTGCTGTTATCATAGTACAGCCGCCGCAAAACCGCAAGCCCCGGCCGAAAGAAAACGCAAGCTCTGCGGCCGCGCCCGGCCCGCGCCGTTGACAGGGCGCGGGCCGGGCGAGTACAATGATTTTCGGGACAAACGCCAAAACAAGGAGAAGGGAAAAGAGGATGCCTCCATGAACGGAAAAAAAAGAATAACCATCTCCGACGTCGCCAGAAAAGCCGGCGTCTCGATCGCCACGGTGTCCCGCGTGATGAACGGCGCGGATTACCCCGTGAACGACAATCTGCGGAAAGCCGTGCTGGAAGCCGCCGAAGCGCTGCATTACGCGCCGAACCTCTTCGGCCGGTCGCTCAAAAGCGGAAAGAGCAGCGACGTCGGCGTCATCGTTCCCTCGTTGGTGAACCCGTTCTTCTCCGAAGTGATCTCCGGCATGGAGCGGAGGTTCCGCGCCGAGGGCTACAACCCCATCTTCTGCAGCAGCGGCCACGAGCCGGAAAAAGAGCTGGAGCTGATCGCGCTGATGCGGGAAAAATGCGTGGAGGGCCTTCTCATCTCCACCATCCACGCGGACAGCGGGCTGCTGCACCGCCTGATGGACGAGGACGCCAGCATCGTGCTGTTCGACCAGCCGATCCCCGGCTTCCGCGGGGACAGCGTGAGCTTCGATTTCGTCCGCGCGGGCAGGATCGCCGCGCAGTACCTGGTCCGCATGGGCCACCGGGAAATCGCGTTCCTCTGCGCCCCCTTCAACCGCTTCAGCCGCCGCGCGATCTTCCGGGGCTTCCGGGAATCGCTCGCGGAGCAGGGCGCGCCCTTTCGCAGGAAAAATCTCGTCGTCTCGCCGGACGAAGGCAAAATGGGCGAGACGGGCATCCGCGAATTTGAAAACGGCCGCCGCCTTGCGAAGATGTTCCTCGCTTCCGGCAGCGGGGCGACGGCCGCCGCCGTCTTCAACGACATCACGGCGCTCGGCGTGGTGCGGGAGCTGCTGCAGAACGGCGTGCGCGTGCCGGACGACGTCTCCGTGATGGGCTTCGACAACATCGGCTTTTCCGCGATGACGACTCCGGCCCTCACCACCATCAACCACCTGTCTTTCCGGATGGGGGCGCTCGCGGCGGACGTGCTCGTCGACCGCATCCGGGGAAAGGCCGGCGCCCCCGTCGATATTCTTTTGAAACCCGAGCTGGTGGAGCGCGATTCCGTGAAAAGCGTCGGCGAAAAAAGGGAAAATTAAACAAGGAAGCGTCTTGACAAGCGGGCCGCGCTTTCTTATACTGAAAAGCGGATAGGAAAGAGAACGCACCGGGATTTCCGCCGTGGGAAGTTTTTTCCCGAAAAGCGGGGAACGCGGTTTTTTCAGCGGCGTTTAGAAAACGTTTTCTATTGGATTTGAACCGTTTCTCGGGAAAATCCGTTGCGGTCTTCCACCGGATTGCGCGCATGCGGGCGCAGCCGCAAATCGAAACTAAGAAAAGGGAGCTGATAAAAGTTGCTGAGTCTTGGCAATACGTCCCTGCTGGACGCCGCCGCGTGGCGGAAACGGGGATTCGAGCTGCCGAAGTTCGAGCCCGGGCGCGTCGCCGCGCGCACACGGGAAACGCCCCAGTGGGTTCACTTCGGCTCCGGGAACATCTTCCGGAGCTTTATCGCGGCGTTGGACCAGAAGCTTCTGGACGAGGGAAAAGCACAGGCCGGCATCGTCGCCGTGGACACCTACGACCGCGAGGTGATCGACCGGGTCTACCGCCCGCACGACAACATGAGCATCCTTGTGCTGATGAACGCGGACGGCTCGCTGGAAAAGCGAATCCTCGCCAGCGTGGGGGAATCGCTTTACGGCGACCCGGAGTGCCCGCGGGACTGGGAGCGGCTGAAAGCCGCTTTCCGCTCGCCTTCGCTGCAGATGGCGAGCTTCACCATCACGGAAAAAGGCTACCGCCTGCGCGGCATGGACGGCGGCTATCTGCCGGACGCGGCGGGCGACCTGAAAAACGGCCCCGCGGCCCCGAAGCACGTCATGGCGAAGGTCTGCGCGCTCGCTTACGAGCGTTTCCGCGCCGGGCGGCTGCCACTCGCGCTCGTCAGCATGGACAACTGCTCCCACAACGGGGAGAAGCTGCGCGCATCCGTGACGGAGATCGCGGAGAAATGGGCGGCGGCCGGCCTCGCGGACCGGGAGTTCCCCGCGTACCTGGAGGACGGCAAAGCCGTCTCGTTCCCGTGGACTATGATCGACAAGATCACGCCGCGCCCGTCCGACGCCATCCGCGCCGAGCTGGAAAAGGCCGGCGTCGGCGGCATGGACGTCGTCTGCACGGCAAAGAAAACGTATATCGCGCCGTTCGTGAACGCCGAAGGCCCGCAGTACCTGGTGGTGGAGGATTCCTTCCCGAACGGGCGTCCGCCGTTGGAAGCCGCCGGCGTCCTTTTCACGGACCGCGCCACGGTGGAAAAGACGGAGCGCATGAAAGTGACGACGTGCCTGAATCCGCTGCACACCGCGCTCGCGATTTTCGGCTGCCTGCTCGGCTGCCGCACCATCGCGGAGGAGATGCGCGACCCGCTTCTGCGCGGGCTGGCGACGCGCATCGGCGAGAAAGAGGGCCTGCCGGTCGTCGTGGACCCGGGCGTCCTGAACCCGCGGGACTTCCTGCGCGAAGTGATCGAAAAGCGCCTGCCGAATCCCTATATCCCCGACACACCCCAGCGCATCGCGACGGACACTTCCCAGAAGATGTCCGTGCGCTACGGCGAGACGATCAAAGCCTACGCCGCGCGGCCGGACCTGCGCGTCTCCTCGCTTAGGGGCATCCCGCTCGTCATCGCGGCGTGGCTCCGCTACCTGACGGGCGTCGACGACGAGGGAAAGCCGATGGCTCTGAGCCCGGATCCTCTGCTGGACGAACTGAAAGCCGCGCTTGCGGGCGTGCGCCTCGGGGAGCCGGACTCGGCGGACGGGAAGCTCGCGCCGCTCCTCTCCAATGAAAAGCTCTTCGGGCTGGACCTGAACGCAGTTGGGCTCGGCAAGACGGTGGAAAGGGATTTCCGCCTCATGCTGCGCGGCAGGCACGCGGTGCGCGACACCCTGTCTGAAATTCTGAACGGGAAGGAAGCGGAAAAAGCATGAAAATGACATTCCGCTGGTTCGGCGAAAAGGACGACAGCGTCACCCTTTCGCAGATCCGGCAGATCCCGGGCGTCTCCGGCATCGTCGGCGCGCTCTACGACGTGCCGGTGGGCGGGGTGTGGCCCTTGGACGAGATTCTCGCGCTGAAAAAGCAGGCGAACGACGCCGGCCTCTCGTTCGAAGTCGTGGAGAGCGTGAACGTCCACGAGGACATCAAGCTCGGCGCGCCGACGCGCGACCGCTATATCGAAAACTACCGCCGGTGCATCCGCAACCTCGCGAAGGCCGGCGTCAAGGTCATCTGCTACAATTTCATGCCGGTGTTCGACTGGCTGCGCAGCGACCTCGCCATGCCCCTGCCGGACGGCTCGACCGCCATGGCCTATTCCAACGAGACCGTGAAAAAGCTCACGCCCGCAAAGCTGGCGGAGCAGGTTGCTGACACCTCCAACGGCTTCGTGCTGCCCGGCTGGGAGCCGGACCGCCTCGCGGAGCTGCGCGGCGTGCTCGAGCAGTACCAGAACATCGACCGCGAAAAGCTGGCGGAAAATCTGAGGTATTTTCTGGAAGCGATCATGCCCGTCTGCGAGGAAACCGGCGTGAAAATGGCCATCCACCCGGACGACCCGCCGTGGCCGCTGTTCGGCCTGCCGCGCATCGTCTGCAACGGCGAGGACCTGGAGGCCATCGTGGATATGGTCGACAGCCCCTGCAACTGCCTGACGCTCTGCAGCGGCTCGCTCGGCTCGAACCCGGAGAACGACATCCCGGCGCTGGTGCGCCGGTTCGGGGCGCGGAAAAAGATCGCGTTCGCGCATGTGCGGAACGTAAAATTCTGCGGGGAGCGCAGCTTCCACGAATCCGCCCACCTCTCCTCCTGCGGCTCGCTGGACCTGTACGAGATCATGAAGGCCTACTACGACGTCGGCTTCGACGGCTACGTCAGGCCGGATCACGGCCGCATGATCTGGGGCGAAAAAGCGCGCCCCGGCTACGGCCTCTACGACCGCGCGCTCGGCGCGGCGTACCTGAACGGCCTGTGGGAAGCCATCTGCAAGGAGGAAGCCGGGAGGCGCTGACACGGCCGGCAGTCTCTTGCGCCGCCGCGCGGATTGGATTAGAATGGAAAAAAAGCAAAACGGAGGTTGCCCTATGGATGAGATCCGGTACACGCGCGGAACGCCCGGGGACCGCGACGCGATCATCGACTTCGGGAACTACATCTTCAGCCACAGCTCCTCTCCCACCGACTTTCCCTCCCTGCTGCCGAAGCTTTACGGGCAGGAAAAGAACCTGGCGGAATGCCACTATCTCGCAAAGGCGGGGAACAGGATCGTCGGCATGGTCGGCGCTTTCCCCATGGAGCTGAACATCATGGGGCGCGCGTTTCCCGTCCGCGGGATCGGCACCGTGAGCGCCCACCCGTATTTCCGCGGGCGCGGGATCATGACCGGGCTGATGCGGCGCGCCACGGACGACATGGAGCGCGGCGGCGTGGCGCTGAGCGTTCTGAGCGGAAGGCGGCAGCGGTACGAGCACTTCGGCTACGAGCCGTGCGGCGCGGCCGTCGATTTTCACATCGCGGCGGACAATCTCCGCGCGCTTTCCCCCGCGGGCGGCAAGCTCTCCCTGGCGCCGATGAAGCGCGGCGACGGCGAAACCGTCCGAAAGGCGCTCGCCCTGCAGCGCCGCAATCCGCTTTTCGTCACGCGGGAACCGGACGACTTTTATACGGTCTGCCTTTCCTGGGACTCGACGCCGATGGCTCTTCTGGAGGACGGGGCGTTCCGCGGCTACCTCGTCTGCTCCAAAGACAGGGGATCCATCCTGGAACTGGAGCTCGACGACGTTTCCCGGATCCCGGACGCGCTGTCCGCATACCTCGCATGGTCGGGGAAAAACTGGGTTTCCATCCGTCTGCCGCTTTATGCGCAGAAGGCGATCGCGGTTTTGGACTCCCTCAGCGAAGGATATGCGGTAGCCGCCGCCGGAAACTTTCGGATCTTCGATTACGAGCCGGTGCTAAGGCAGCTCCTCGCCATGAAAGCGTCCTATGCCCCGCTGGCCGACGGGCGGCTTGTGCTGGAGATCGCCGGCGCGGGGAAATTCTCCATTTCGGTGCAGTCGGGCAGGATCGCCGTGGAGAAGACGGAAGATCCGGCGGACACGGCTTTCGACAACCTCACCGCCATGCGCTTCCTCTTCTCGCCAATGGGCGCGTTCCGGGAATACCTGCCCGCGCGGCGGGACATTGCCCATTCTTGGTTCCCGCTTCCCCTCTTTTTCCCGCCGGCCGACGACGTGTGAATCTTTTCGGGTCCGGGAATCCCGGTGCGGGGCAGAAAGGAAAAAATATGAAAACAATAACGGAACAGATGGCGGAGCTGAAAATCATCCCCGTCGTCACGATTGGGAACCCGGCGGACGCCGTTCCCCTTGCGGCGGCGCTGTCCGCCGGCGGAATCCCCGCCGCGGAAATCACGTTCCGCGCCGCCGGCGCGGAACGTTCGATCCGCGCCGTGCGCGAGGCCTTCCCGAAGATGCTGGTCGGCGCGGGCACCGTCCTGACGCCGGAGCAGGCGGAGGCCGCGCGGAAAGCCGGCGCGGAATTCATCGTCTCCCCCGGTCTGGACCCGGAGACGGTGCGCTTCTGCCAAGAGGCGGGCCTGCCGGTTTTCCCCGGCTGCGCGACGGCGACGGAAGTGCAGCGGGCGCTCCGCCTCGGGCTGAATGTGCTGAAGTTCTTCCCCGCGGAGGCGGCCGGCGGCCTGAAAGCGCTGAAGGCGCTTTCCGCCCCGTTTCCGCAGGTGCGCTGGATGCCGACGGGAGGCATCGGCCCCGGCAACCTGGAGGAATATCTCGGCTTCCCGAAGCTTCTGGCCTGCGGCGGCAGCTTTCTGGCCCCGCGTGCGGACATGGAAGCGAAAGCCTGGGAAAAGATCACCGGCATCTGCCGGAGGACCGTCAGCCTCATCCGGCACGCGGGCATGCCCGTTTGACCGCGCGCCATGAAAAAAGGCGGAAGAAGGGACATCGTCAGAAAATGAAAATCCTTACTTTTGGAGAACCCCTGCTGCGGCTGAAGCCGCCGGATCATCTGCGCATCGCGCAGGCCGCCTCGTTCGAGGCCGCTTACGGCGGCGCGGAGGCGAACGCGGCCGTTTCGCTCGCCCTGCTGGGCGACGACGCAGCCTACCTGACAAAGCTCCCGGCGAATCCCCTGGGCGACGCCGTGCTCGGCTCCCTGCGCCGCTTCGGCGTGGACACCAGCCGCATCCTGCGCGGCGGCCCGCGCCTCGGCGTGTATTACTTTGAAAAGGGGACGGACCTGCGCCCGGCAAGCGTGGTGTATGACCGCGCCGGAAGCTCCGCCGCAACCGCGAAGCACGGCGAATTCGACTGGCCCGCCCTGCTGGACGGCATAGGATGCTTCTACTTTTCCGGCATCACGCCGGCGGTTTCCGGCGAGCTGGCAGGCGCGGTAGAGGACGCCGTTTCATGCTGCCGGCGTCTCGGCATTCCCGTCGTGTGCGATCTGAACTACCGCGCCAAGCTATGGGCTCCGGAAAAAGCCCGCGCCGTCATGACCGGGCTGATGGAATCCGTCGACGTGTGCCTGGCGAACGACGAGGATTTCAACGCCTCGCTGGGCATCCGCGCGTTCGACGGCGACCTTTCGCACTGCATCGACCAAGCGGACAGTTTCCGCGCCGCGATGCGGGAAATCACAAAGACCTTCCCGCACTGCGGGACCGTCGCCAGCATCCTGCGGAACGCCCGCTCCACGGAGGAGGGCGACTGGATGGCGATTCTGCTGCGGGACGGGCGGTTCTACGAAACGCCCGTCCGCCGCGTGCGCGCGATGGAAGGCGTGGGCGCGGGGGATGCTTTCGGCGCGGCGCTCACGCACTGCCTGCTGCGCGGGGACGGTCCGCAGGACACGATCGATTTCGCGTTCGCGGCTTCGCTGCTGAAGCTGACCGTTGCGGGCGACCAAAATCTCGTCGGCGAAGCGGAGATCCGCTCCGTGATGAAAAAAAGCGGCGGCTCGAGCTTCCGCCGCTGACCGCGGCGGGCGTCTCTTCCCCGCGCATTCAGAAAAAGGCAGTCGAAAGCCCGCGCGGGCGCCGGAATTTTCCGGTGTCCCGCGCGGGCTTTTTTGCCGTTTCCGCGGCGTCTCAGTCCTGCGCCAGCAGGCAGATAAACAGGCCGCCCTGAACCGTCCGGTTCTGGAAGTGGCACTTTTTCGCCTTTTCGGTGTAGTACCAGTCCGGGAACGGAACGCGTTGATCCATGTCGCGGAGCGCCCGCGTCATGGCCTGGATCACGGCGTCGCGGTACTGCGCGTCGCCGGTCAGCGCGGCCGTCCACATCTGCCAGTCGCTCTTGGTGTAATCCGAGCGGGAATCCAGCGGGATCCCGTACGGGTGAAATTTCTTTTTGTAGTAGGCGATTTCCGTCTCCGCCACTTTCCTGTCGAAAACATTCAAATCCAGCAGCCTGTCCCAGACAAGATTGTATTTCAGACTCCAGGTGCCGCTGTCCGGGAACGTCAGCTTGTAGTGGTCGCCCGCGAAAGCGGCCTTTTCCCACGCGGCGGCCCATTCGAGCGCCGTGCTCCGGTATCCCCTGCCCTGCTCGGCCTCTCCCATCCCCTCCAGCAGCTTTCCCCACGCCGCCAGCGCGAGGATCGCCTTGACGGAGAGGTTGCAGTTGTGCGCCATGTGGCCGGCAAAGTCGTCCGTGCAAAGCTGGTTCTCCGGGTCCCAGCCGGTCCGTTTCAGGTACTGCGCCCACTGCTCCAGCTGCTTCCTATGCCCGCGGGCATAGGAAAGGTCATTTTCCCACTTGCAGAGCGCCGCCACGCACAGGATCATGTTGCCGCATTCCTCGACGGGCATCTGTCCGCTCAGCGACGCTTCCCGCGTCTTGCCGCGGCAGCCGTAAACCTGCCCGTTCGCAAGCGGGTACTGGCCGACGTCGTGCGGGGCGAACGGGAATTTCCATTCACCGCCCGCCGCAAAGCGGAAGATGGGGTTCAGCATCCCCTCGATCAGGCGCGGGCAGTATTTCAG
>DHAI01000062.1:20886-35514 GCA_002397355.1 Ruminococcaceae bacterium UBA4958
GACAGGAACTGGATCTCCCCGCCGGAAAAGGTCAGCTTGTGCGCCGCGACGACCTGCCGGTAGGCAAGGGACAGCAGGCGGCAGTATTCCCCGCCGATCTTCCGCGCGTCCGCCTGAAGCCGCTCGTCGAAGCGGGCCGCCCGGCCGCTGACCTCGCCGTAGTCCCGGACGGCCTGCGCCAGCATCCGGTCGAAAGACTCGCCGTCCTTTTTCCAATAGGCGTCCGCCGGGCGGCCGAAATACTCCAGGGAGTGGATGTCGTCGTACGCCACGCAGACGACGCCGGCGAATGGCGCGCCGACCGCCGCCTTCCCGCTGCGGTAGCAGCCGAGCGCCGGATAGCCGTCGCGCACCGCATACTCCCCGCCGTCCAGGCGGGACATGCCGTCGTCCAGCTCCTCCGGGCCATGCTGGCCGGTTTCCGCCTCGTCGCCCAAAAGGCGCCTCTTCTGCGCGGTATTCCAGATCACCGGGGTGTGGCCGGGCGCCGCAAGGTGCAGCCAGCCCCAGTCGATGCGCCGGTCGTCGCCGCTTTCCGCGAGCATGCCCTGCCCGCCCCGGCCGCAGCGGATGGAGTTCTCCGTGCGGGAAAAGCGGACGCTTTGGTCGGTCGTGTTCACGGCCGCCTCGGCGCCGACGTCCAGGTACACGCAAAGATCGTGCGGTTTTCCGTCCTTCGTCTCCACCTTGTAGCCGATGTAGGAAACCGGGCGGGACATCAGTTTCCAGTCGTCCATCAGCAGCGGCGTGAAAAACTCCACGCTGAGCGCCACGCTGCCGTTTTCAAAGCGGTAGCGGGTGCGCGTGGGGAGAATTTCCACGCTTTTCTGCTCCAGGGCCGGCGGCTCGGCGAAATAGTTCTCGAGGCTCTGCTCGATCTTCCCCAGAAAGCGGAACCAGGTCCCGTCCACACGCAGCAGCCCGGTCATCGCGTTCTTCTTCCCCGTCCAGTGGCGGGGAACGTCGTCGTACAGCCGGTCCGAAAAGGACCAGATATTGAAGTAGGGGTCCACCGTCACGAGCGGGAGGGCCGTCGGTCGAAACTCTTCCATTGTTCTTTTCCTCCGATTTATTTTTGAACCGCCCTCCGGAGGGGGCGGGAAAGCCGCTTGGAAAAAATCAACACGCAAGATACAAACAATCGAAATATCAGCCGGAAACTTTGGCACATAACAGATATTATAATGGATAAATTCATAAAGTCAATCAAACTTCCATCTCATGATTTTCCGTCAGCGTCAGGAATATGGAAAAACGGCACGAGGCGATCCCGTCCGATGGAACCGGCAGGCGGGATCGCCCCATACAACTCTCCCATGTTGACTTCGCCTGCGGCGCGGCCGGCGTGCCGCTCGCGTGCTGCCTGACCGGCCCGCGGAAATCCGACGCGCTGTTCTTCGGCTGCGGCGTCTACAACTGGATGTCCTATCCGGTGCAGAGCGGCGTGACGTTCGGGCGGCTCGTCCGCCGGGAAAGGACGCGCGACGTGTTCGCGTAGCCAAAAGCAAAGCCCGAGGGGACTCTTTCCATCAGAGTTCCCTCGGGCTTTGTTTGAATGCAGATCATGAAATGTGTCGCAGCCGTGCAAACGGATAAAAAGTGCTTTCGCTCCGTTCAGGACAGCGCCGTCTGGACCAGCACCTGTCCGAGCGCCTTGCAGGCCCCGGCATCCGGCCCCTCCGGGGCGCCGTTCACCGCCAGCGGTTCCGTAACCATGCGGCAGCCGGTGGATTCGCAGTCCCGAGCACACGTCCGGGGACCTTGTCAAGCCCGAATTCCCTTCGCGCCGGAAATTCTTCCCGGCCCAGGAAACGGTCCGCGGCTCAGGCCGAACCGCCGCCCGGGCGCGCCTGCGCTTCGCGCCGGTAACCGGAGGGCGTGCAGCCCATCACCCGGCGGAAATAGCGCGAAAAATCGCTCGTGTCCGGAAAGCCGCTCTGCAGCGCCACCTGCGCGATGCCCATGCCGGAATTGGCCAGCAGCTCCCGCGCCATGGAAATCCGGCAGAAGAGCTGGTACTGCTTCACGCTGTACCCCGTGATGCGTTTGAAGCAGTGCGCGAGATAGCACGCGCTCAGGTGGTATTTTTTCGCCAGCGCCCCCAGCCGCACCTCACGCCGCACATTCCGCTCCAGCTCCTGCTTGATCTCCCACACCGTGGACGAAACGCCCGTGTACGTGGTGAACATGCCCTCCGGCGCGACCCGGCAAAGCTCGATCAGCAGCAGGTGCAGAAGCAGCGCCTCCTCTTCCGGAAACGCCGCCCCGCCGTCCCCCATCCCGTCCAGGAGCATCCGGACGAGGAACGAGACCCGGTCCCGGACCGGCGAGACGTCGATCACATGGCGGAACCCCTCGGGACGGTTGGAAAAAACGGAGAGGAGCATCGGGTCCTTGATGCGGTCGTGCGCGGCCGCCGGATCGACCAGCAGCGTGTAGCGTTCGTACTCCGGACTGAGGACGCGGACACTGTGCGGCTCCAGGCTGCTGATGAAGATGACGCTCGGCGCACGGACGTCGTAGGTGCAAGCGGCGACGGCCGCCCGGATTTTTCCCCGGGCGACATAGATCATCTGGCAGATGTTGTGGCGGTGGGGCGTGTGGCTGCACAGATCGGAACAGAACTGGACCGATTGGACGCACCTCTCCATGGAAGCCCTCCTTTTCTCCCCGCATAGCAAGTTTTACATAAAACAAAGCAGGGAATACCCTTGCAAAATCCTGGGAAAATTTTAGAATGATAGCAGGATAATGTCAAGTGTTTTTCATATCCGAAGCAGAGAAACAACAAAGATTACATAATTTATGGAGGTGCAGGCCCGTGATTCATGCTATTTCCGGCCCCGAAGACCTGAAAAAGGCAAACGAGCTGCTGGGCTGCTCGTTGCCTTACGACGATGACCTTTCCCCGTTGGCGCAGCCGCTTTCCATCGGCGGCCGGACGGCCGCCAACCGGGTGGTTTACCAGCCTATGGAAGGATGCGACGGCACGCGCGAAGGCTCCCCCGGCGAGCTGACTTTCCGCCGGTACCGCCGCTTCGCCGCGGGCGGGCCGGGCATCGTCTGGCTCGAGGCGATCGCCGTCCGCCCGGAAGGGCGCGCCAACCCCCGGCAGCTCTACCTGACGGAACGCAATCTCGGCGACTTTTCCCGTATGATCCGGGAAATCAAGGAAGTCTGCCAAAAGGAGAACGGCTTCGAGCCGCTGGTCTTCGCCCAGTTGACGCATTCCGGGCGTTACAGCCGGCCGAACGGCGTGCCGGAGCCGCTGATTGCATACAACAACCCGCTCTTCGAGAAGGACCGCCCGATCGCGCCGGAACGGATCCTCTCCGACGACGCGCTTGAACGCATCGGCGAAAGCCTGGCGCACTCGGCGGCACTGGCGCAGAAAGCCGGTTTCGACGGTGCGGACATCAAATGCTGTCACCGGTATCTGCTCAGCGAGCTGCTCTCCGCCTATCTGCGCCCGGGGAAATACGGCGGCTGCTACGAAAACCGCACGCGCCTGCTCCGGGAAAGCGTGCGGGGCGCCGCGGCCGCATGCTCCGGCGATTTTCTGATCGTCGCGCGGCTGAACGCGTACGACGGCTTCCCCTACCCCTACGGCTTCGGCGTGAAGGAGGGAGAGGGCATCGCGCCGGACTGGACGGAGGCGGAGCGCCTCGTCGGGGATCTCGCCGCCGACGGCGTGAAGCTCGTGGACGTCACGATGGGAAACCCGTATGTCAACCCGCACGTCAACCGCCCGTACAATCACGGCTCGTATCCGCCGCCCGAGGAACCCCTGCAGGGAGTGAACCGCATGCTGACCGGCACGGCGGCGGTCCAGCGCGCGAACCCGGCGGTGCCGCTGGTCGCCTCGGGCCTGTCTTGGCTGGGGGCGGCGTCGGCCAACGTGGCGGCCGCGTGCGTCCGGCGGGGCTGGTTCGCCATGGCGGGGTACGGACGCATGGCGCTGGCGGACCCGCAGGTCGCGCGCACCGTCGCGTCCGGCCGCAGGCCGGAGCCGGGCGAATGCTGCATCGCCTGCGGAAAATGCACCGAGATCATGCGCACGCCGGGCGGCACGCCGGGTTGCGTGGTCCGCGACAGGGAAGTCTACCTGCCGATCTATCGGAAACAGTGCCTGCACATCGGGTAAGGAGGAACGCAAAATGAAAAAGACAGCGATCGTGACCGGGGCCATGGGGGGCATCGGCTTTGCCACCGTGGCGAAGCTCCGCGCGGAGGGCTACCGCGTGGTCGGCATGGACCTCGTGCCGGAAGACAGGGCCGCGGAGCGCTACCGGGCTTTCGGGGACGGCGCGCGGTACGTGCGCGGCGACCTGACGCGGAAGGAAGACCGGGCGAACGCCTTCGCGGAGGCGGAAGGATTTTTCGGGGAACTCGGGGCGCTGGTCAACGTGGCGGGCGTCGCGCCGACGGTGCGCGCCGACCTGCTGGAGATGACGGAGGAAAGCTACGACCGCGTGATGGGCATCAACGCGAAGGGAACCATGTTCATGACGCAGGCGGCGGCGAAGATCATGATGAAAAACGCGCCGGACGAAACCGGCCTGCGCGGGTTCATCGTGAACATCTCGTCCATGTCGGCGTACACCAGCTCCATCAGCCGCGGGGAATACTGCATCTCCAAAGCCGGCGTGTCCATGATCACCAAGCTGTTCGCAGACCGCCTCGCGCCGGAGGGCATCCTCGTCAACGAGGTGCGCCCCGGCATCGTCGCGACGGGCATGACGGCGGCCGTCAAGGGAAAATACGACAGGCTCATCTTCGAGCAGGGCCTGTTGCCCATCAAACGCTGGGGGCAGCCGGAGGACATCGCGAAAGCGGTCTATGTGCTCTGCAGCGGGCAGCTCGGCTACACGACGGGCCAGTCGCTCGACGTGGACGGCGGGTTCCACATCCAGCGCCTGTAACCGGTCCGCTCCGGCGGAAAGAGGAGGATACGCGATGAAAAAGGAATGGTTCGATTTCCGGGGAACGCCCGCGGAGATCGTCTCCCTGAACACGGCGGTGGTCGGCAGCGGCGCGGCCGGGTACAACGCCGCCCTGCGCCTGAAGGAAGCCGGCCAGCCGGACGTGGCCGTCGTCACCGAGGGCGTCCGCATGGGCACCTCGCGCAACACCGGCTCCGACAAGCAGACGTACTACAAGCTGAACCTGTGCGGCGACGTCCCCGATTCCCCCGCCGCGATGGCCCGGGACCTGTTCGCCGGGCGCTGCGTGGACGGCGACCTCGCCCTATGCGAGGCCGCGCTCTCCGCGCGGTGCTTTTTCAACCTGTGCGAGGCCGGCGTCCCGTTCCCGGTGAACCGCTACGGCGAATACGTCGGCTACCGCACCGACCACGATCCGCGGGCGCGCGCCACCTCGGCGGGACCGCTGACCTCGAAGCTCATGACGGAGCGGCTCGAGCAGCGCGTGCGGGAGCAGCGGATCCCCGTGTTCGACGGGTACGTGGTCGTCTCTATCCTGAAGGACACGTCCGGGCGAGCCTGCGGTCTGCTGGCGCTCCGCCGCGCCCGCGCCGAAAGCGAGGACACACGGTTCGCGCTGTTCAACTGCCGGAACATCGTATACGCCGTGGGGGGGCCGGCGGGCATCTACGGGGACTCCGTCTATCCGTTCGGCCACAGCGGCGCAAGCGGCGTCGCGTTCGAGGCCGGGGCGGCGGGCCGGAACCTGACGGAGTGGCAGTACGGGCTCGCCTCCACCTCGCCGCGCTGGAACGTCTCCGGCAGCTATATGCAGGTGCTGCCGCGCTTCCTCTCCGTGGACCCGGACGGGACGGAGCACGAATTTCTCGCCGACTACTACGGCGACCGCGGCAGGTGCCTTTCCATGGTTTTCCGCAAGGGGTACGAGTGGCCTTTCGACAGCCGCAAGGCCGTGGACGGCTCGTCGGTGATCGACCTGCTCGTCTACCGCGAACGGGTGCTGCGCGGCCGCAGAGTCTACCTCGATTTCCGCACGAACCCGTTCGGCCTGCCGGACGTGGACTACGCCTCGCTGGCGGAGGACGCGCGATCGTACCTGGAAAGCGCGCAGGCCTGTTTCGGCACGCCGATTGATCGGCTGCGCCGCATCAACGCGCCCGCCGTGGAGCTCTACCGCTCGAAGGGCGTCGACCTGGAGCGCGAGCGGCTGGAGATCGCGCTGTGCGCGCAGCACAGCAACGGCGGCCTGGCCGTCGACCTGTGGTGGCGGACGAACGTGCCCGGCCTGTTCGCGGCGGGCGAAGCCGCCGGAACACACGGCGTCTACCGCCCGGGCGGCAGCGCGCTCAACGCGGGGCAGGTCGGTTCGCTGCGCGCGGCGCAGTACATCGCGCGGCACGGCGGCGCTCCCCTCCCCGCGGAGGAATTCGCCGGGATTGCGCTGCCGGCGCTGGAGGCGCACCGCAGCCTGGCCCGCGCGGTGATCGGCGGACCGGACACCGCCGGGAAGCTGCTGCATGCGGCAGCTTCCCGCATGAGCGCAGCGGGCGGCCCGATCCGGGACGTCTGCGGGATGAGGAAAGCGCTCGCGCAGGCGGAAGACCTGCTGGCGCATTTCGCGGAACGCGTCCGCGTCCCTTCTGCGGCGGGGCTGATGCGGGCGTACCGCCTGCGCGACGTGCTGCTGTGCCAGAGGACGGTGCTCTACGCCATGCTCGATTATGCCGCGCACGGCGGGAAATCCCGCGGCTCCGCGCTGTACCCTTCGGCGCGGGGAGAAAAGGCGGAGCGGCTGGAAGAGCTGTTCCGTTTCGAGCCGGACCGCGGCGGGCTCGACGCCCAAATCCAGGAAGTGACGGTCGCGGCCGGCGGCTGCAGGGCTGTCTGGCGCCCCGTACACCCGATCCCGGAAGGCGGCGGATTCTTTGAAAACGTCTGGCGCGGTTACCGGAAAAACGGGAACGTCTTTTAGACGCGCGCAAAGCGCGCGGAAGCCGGCGGAAAATCTCCGAATGTCGAAAAAGAACGGCGGATTCCCATAAATAGCCCTTGACAATTTTGAACCGTCCGTGATATGATAACTGATAAGATTTAGAAAGCTGTGAAGAGAAAAGTACGCCGCGGGATACGTTCCAGAGAGCTTCGGCAGGTGAGAAGAAGCGCGGGGAACGCGGCGGAAAATGGTCTTGGAGCTGCGCTGCCGACCGCGCCATGTTGCGCATAGGCCGCGATGGGTGCGCCCATTACCGCGCCAGGGTATCCGTTTCGTACCCGCTGAGGCCCGCTCCGCAAGGCGCAGGCGAATTAAGGTGGTAACACGAGAGCTTCACGCTGTCGTCCTTAAAGAGGATGGCGGCGTTTTTTATTGTGATTTTCTGGGGAGGCTGTATCGTGAGCGAACGGGAAATCGTCCGGATCGAAAACATGAGCAAAGTCTATCACGGCGCGGCTGGGAAAGTCGTTGCGCTCAAAGACATCAACATCTCCGTCCGGGAAGGCGAGATCTTCGGCATCATCGGCCTGAGCGGCGCGGGGAAAAGCACGCTGGTCCGCTGTGTGAATTATCTTGAAAAACCCACCTCCGGCCGCGTCGTCGTAAACGGAAGCGACCTCTCCGCGCTGAGCAACCGCGAGTTGCTGAAAGCGCGGCAGAAAATCGGCATGATTTTTCAGGAATTCAATCTTCTCAACCAGCGCAACGCGCTCGGGAACGTCTGCTACCCCATGGAAATCGCGGGCGTCCCGCGTCCGGCCGCCAGGACCCGGGCCGCGGAGCTTCTGGACATGGTCGGCCTGGCCGACCGCGCGAAGGCTTACCCCGCCCAGCTGTCCGGCGGGCAGAAGCAGCGCGTCGCGATCGCCCGTGCGCTTGCCACAAGCCCGAAGGTCCTTTTGTGCGACGAAGCCACCAGCGCGCTGGATCCCACCACGACCCAATCCATCCTGGAACTGCTACAGGACATCAACCGCCGGCTGGGCGTCACCATCCTCGTCGTCACACACGAAATGCGCGTGATCGAGCAGATCTGCCAGCGCGTGGCCGTCATCGACCAGAGCCACATCGTGGAGATGGGGGACGTGAAGGAGATCTTCGTCCATCCGCAGTCCGCCATCGCAAAGCGGCTGATCTTCCCGCAGGGCCAGACCCCCGCCGGAGCGCCCGGCGGCAAAACGCTCCGCATCGTGTTCGACGGCCTGTCGGCTTTCGAGCCGGTCATCTCCGATATGGTGCTGGAATGCCATGTGACCGTAAACATCCTCTACGCCAACACCAGGGCGGTGGACGGCAAAGCGGTCGGGCAGATGGTGATCAGCCTGCCGGGAGACGAAATCTCCGTGGACCGGATCAGGGCATACCTGGACGAACGCAAAATCTACTACAAGGAGGAACCTTTCCATGAATCATGAACTTTCCGCAGCGTTCAGCGCGGCAATGCTGGGCGAGTATGGAAACGGGTTTGCGACCACCCTTTACCTCGTCGTCGTATGCTCTCTGGTCTCCTACCTGATTGGCGTGCCTCTCGGCGTGATCCTCTGCGTATCCGATCAAAACGGCATCCATCCGAACGCTCCGCTAAACAGGATTCTGGGAACCGTCGTCAATATTTTCCGGTCCATCCCCTTCGCCATCCTGCTCGTCGTGGCGCTTCCGTTCACGAAGCTGCTCATCGGCACCAAAGTCGGGAACAACGCGTTTCTCGTCCCGCTGACTCTCTCCGCGGCGCCGTTCATCGCGCGCATGGTGGAATCCTCGCTCAAGGAAGTGGACCGCGGAGTGATCGAGGCCACGCAGTCCATGGGAAGCTCCAACTGGCAGATCATCACAAAGGTGCTGATTCCAGAGGCAAAGCCCTCCCTGCTGGTCGGCGCGGCCATCTCGGTCACGACGATCCTCGGGTACACGCCGCTCGCAACGCTTGTCGGCGGCGGCGGTCTGGGGGCCATCGCGGTGCAGTACGGCCTGTACCGCTTTCAGAACGACATCATGTACACCTCGTCCATCCTGCTCGTCATTCTCGTACAGATCCTGCAGGAAGCCGGCATGAAGCTGGCCGGGTCCGTCGACAAACGCGCAAAATAGCAGCAATTCCCTTATTGGGGGAATCGACATAGAAACTGAGAAAGGGAGAAAGTACCAATGAAAAAACTCATATCCATTCTGCTCGCCGCCTCTCTGCTCACAGCCGGCCTCATCGGCTGCGGGGAATCGTCTTCCGAGAGCAAGACCATCACCGTCGGCGCCAGCGCCACGCCCCACGCCGAGATTCTCAAAGTCGCGCAGCCGATCCTGGCAAAAGAGGGCTATACCCTGAACATCAAGACGTACGACGATTACGTCCTGCCGAATACCGCCACGGAAGACGGCGACATCGACGCAAACTACTTCCAGCACAAACCGTACTTGGATTCCTTCAACCAGAAAAACAACACCCATCTCGTCAGCGTCGCGGCGATCCACTACGAGCCTTACGGCATCTACGCCGGCACCTCCTCTTCGCTGACCGCACTGCCCGACGGCTCGAAGATCGCCGTGCCGAACGACCCCACCAACGAGGCGAGGGCCCTGCAGCTGCTGGCCGCCCAGAAGCTGTTTGCGATCCGCGACGGCGCGGGCCTTTCCGCAACGAAAAACGACATCACCTCGAACCCCCACAACTACGACATCGTGGAAATGGAAGCGGCCGTTATCCCCAAGAGCCTGGATTCCGTCGCCCTCGCGGTGATCAACGGCAACTACGCCATCGGCGCGGGGCTCAAGGTCAGCCAGGCGCTCGCCGTAGAGGATAAGAATTCCGACGCGGCCAAGACCTACGCGAACATCATCGCGGTCAAGAAGGGGAATGAAAACAAGCCCGCCGTTCAGGCGCTGGTCAAGGCGTTGCAGAGCCAGGAAGTCAAAGACTACATCACAAAGCAGTACGGCGGCGCCGTCGTGCCGGTTTCCTGACCTTCCCGGAACGCTTTGCCGCTGCGCTTCGGCGCAAAAAAATAGAAAGCCGCATGAATGCCGGAACTCAGCATTCATGCGGCTTTCTGCGTGGTGGGCCATCTAGGACTCGAACCCAGCACCAACCGGTTATGAGCCGGGAGCTCTAACCAACTGAGCTAATGGCCCGCGTTTTCAGAAACGTATCAAGTATATCACGCGGAAACCAAAAGTTCAATCCCCGGTTTCGATCCCGTCTGCGGTACGTGTATGAAACCGGTAAAATCTTCCGATAATATTTTAAAAAGGAGGCGGATATCAGGGTGAACCGGAAACTGAGGCATTTCCTGTTCGGCTCCGCGGCCGCGGCGGGCGCCGCCGCCTGTGTCGCGGTCTGCGCGGCGCTTTTTTCCTCGGCCTACGAGACCGGCGCGCGCGCGGCTTCCTCCGGCTCCGTGCAAACCGGAAGTCTTGTTTCCTCCGGCCGGGCTTCTTCGGTCCAGGCCGTTTCCCCCGTCAAAAAGGAAACGGAAGGCGTCCGGCCGGAGGCGGAGCGTGCCCGCGAGCTGGTGCTTGTCAACGGCGACAACCCGCTTCCCGCCTGGTTCAAGCTGAACCTGACGGAGTCTTTCGGGCAGCGGATGGACGAGGCGGCCGCGGAGGCGTTCGTCAGCATGAAAACCGACGCTTCGCGGGACGGCGTGTCCCTGTGGGTTTCCTCGGCGTACCGCAGCGGCGAGCTGCAGGGCGAGCTCTACCGCAGGGAAATCGAGGAATGCGCCAAGACCTGCGCCACCTACGGGGACGCGGAAGCCCTCGCGCAGCGCAGCGTGGCCCCGCCCGGCTGCAGCGAGTACGAGACGGGCCTCGCGCTGGATCTGAACGGCGCGCGCGGCGATTTTGAAACGAGCGCGGCATTCCGCTGGCTCGGCCTGCACGCGCAGGACTACGGTTTCATCCTGCGCTGCCCGAAGGACAAGCAGGACGTCACGAAGGTCGGATACGAGCCGTGGCACTACCGCTATGTGGGCGTCGCGGACGCGCAGGCCATGAAAAAGGCCGGCCTTTGCCTGGAGGAATACGCGCCCCAAAAAACAGGCGCCGTTCATTGATTCTTCCACCTCGATTTGGTATAATAAAAGGACGATAAAAGAAAAAATCGGGAGGGGTTTCATGGCGCGGAAAGTCAGGACGCGGTTCGCCCCAAGCCCCACAGGCTTCATGCATGTGGGGAATCTGCGGACGGCGCTTTTCGAATACCTGATCGCGAAATCGAACGGCGGGGACTTTATCCTCCGCATCGAGGACACCGACCAGGAACGCTATGTGGAAGGCGCGGAGGACGTGATTTACGACACGCTCCGCCAGGTCGGCCTGAAACACGACGAAGGCCCGGACATCGGCGGCGGATACGGACCGTACGTTCAGAGCCAGCGGAAAGAAATCTATCGGAAATACGCGGAGCAGCTCGTCGGCGAAGGCAAGGCTTACTGCTGCTTCTGCACGAAGGAGCGCCTCGACGCGCTGCACGAAAGCAAAGGGGAAAACGGCGGCGGCTACGACCGCCATTGCCGCAGCCTTCCTCCGGAGGAAGTCCGGCGCCTGCTCGCGGCCGGCACGCCCCACGTCATCCGCCAGAAAATGCCGACGGAAGGCTCCACCACGTTCCATGACGTTGTCTACGGCCCGATCACGATTGAAAACAAGGAACTGGAGGACCAGGTCCTGCTGAAGTCGGACGGTCTGCCGACCTATAACTTCGCCAATGTGGTCGACGATCACCTGATGCGGATCACGCACGTGGTGCGCGGGTGCGAGTACCTCACCTCCACGCCGAAATACAACCTGCTCTACGAGGCGTTCGGCTGGGAGGTTCCCACCTACGTCCACCTGCCGCTCATCATGGGCAAAAACCCGGACGGCACCGTCTCGAAGCTCTCGAAACGCCACGGCTCCACCGGCTTCGCCGACCTCGTAAAGGAGGGCTACCTGCCCGAAGCCGTCGTGAACTACATCGCGCTGCTCGGCTGGTGCCCGAAGGACAACCGCGAGCTCTTCACGCTCGACGAGCTGGTGCGGAACTTCTCGATCGGCGGCATCAGCAAATCCCCCGCCGTGTTCGATTACGACAAGCTTCTCTGGTTCAACGGCGAGTATATCCGCGCCATGGCGCCCGAAGAATTCCGGCACCGCGCAATGCCGTATTTCCGCGAGGTCTTCCCGGAGGGAGAGCGCCCCTGGGACGTGCTCACGGCCATCCTGCAACCGCGCGTCTCCCGGTTCCCGGAGATTCCGGGCATGATCGCGTTCCTCCGGGAGCTTCCGGACTACCCGGCGGATTTGTTCGTTAACAAGAAGAGCAAGACGAACCTGGAGAACTCCGCCGAAATGCTGAACGCCGCGCTTCCGGTCCTGGAGGCGCTGCCGGAGTGGACGCTCGATTCCATCCGCGGCGCTATGATGGAACTGGCGAAGCGTCTCGGCGTCAAAAACGGCACGCTGCTTTGGCCGGTGCGCATCGCCGCGGCGGGGCAGGCCGTCACGCCGGGCGGCGCGTTCGAGATCCTCAGCATCCTCGGGCGGGAGGAATCGCTCCGCCGGCTGAAGCTCGGGCTGGCTAAATTAAACGCGCAGGGAGGCTCGCAAGATGAGCGATGAAATCAACACTGCGCCGGAGGCCGAAGGCTCCGGCAACTTCATCCACACCATGATCGAAGAGGACGTCGCGCCCGGCGGCCGTTTCGGGGGCGAAAAGGTGCACACGCGCTTCCCGCCCGAACCGAACGGATACCTTCACATCGGCCACGCGAAAGCCGTCTGCATCGATTTCGGCACGGCCGAAAAATTCGGCGGCCTGTGCAATCTGCGCATGGACGACACGAACCCCACGAAGGAAAACGAGGAGTACGTGGACGCGATCAAGGAAGACATCCGCTGGCTCGGCTTCTCGTGGGGCGACCGCTTCTACTACGCTTCCGACTATTTCCCGAAAATGTACGAGCTGGCCGAAGACCTGATCCGGCGCGGCTTCGCCTATGTCTGCGAGCTTTCGCCCGAACAGATGCGCGAGTACCGCGGCGACCTGACTCATCCGGCCGTCAGCCCCTACCGCGACCGGCCGGCCGGGGAAAGCCTCGACCTTTTCCGCCGCATGCGGGCGGGCGAATTCGAGGACGGCCGCATGACGCTGCGCGCGAAGATCGACCTTGCTTCCGGCAACTTCAACCTGCGCGACCCCGTCCTCTACCGCATCAACCACCTGCCGCACCACCGCACCGGCACCGCATGGTGCATCTACCCGATGTACGACTTCGCGCACCCCATCGAAGACGCGCTCGAGGGCGTGACGCACTCTCTCTGCTCGCTGGAGTTCGAGGACCACCGCCCTTTGTACGACTGGGTGATCGAACATGTGAACCTCCCCGCCAAACCGCGCCAGATCGAGTTCGCCCGTCTCAACATCAACAACATCGTCATGAGCAAGCGCAAGCTGCGCACCCTGGTGGAAAAAGGCATCGTCTCCGGCTGGGACGATCCGCGCATGCCCACGCTCTGCGGCCTGCGCCGCCGCGGCTACACGCCCGCGTCCATCCGCAATTTCTGCGAGCGCATCGGCGTGGCGAAGGTGAACAGCGTCGTGGACTCCGCGTTCCTGGAGCACTGCCTGCGGGAGGACCTGAACGAGAACGCCCGCCGCGCCATGGCCGTGCTCCGCCCCGTGAAGCTCATTCTGACGAACTACCCCGAGGGAAAAGCCGAAACCTTCGAGTTGGAAAACAACCCGGAAAAGCCGGAGGAAGGAACCCACGCCGTCTCGTTCTCCCGCGAGCTCTGGATCGAGCGCGAGGACTTCATGGAAACGCCCGCGAAAAAGTACTTCCGCCTGTTTCCGGGCAACGAGGTGCGTCTGAAAGCGGCGTACATCGCCCGGTGCACCGGCTGCGAGAAGGACGCGGAGGGGAACGTCACCGCGGTGCTTGCGGAGTACGACCCCGCTACGCGCGGCGGCAACACGCCGGACGGCCGCAAGGTGAAAGGCACCATCTCCTGGCTGGATGCGAAAACGGCCGCGGACGCGGAGGTCCGTCTTTACGATTCCCTCTTCACCGTCGCGGACCCGGAGGCCGGCGACTACATGGAGGAGCTGAACCCGGATTCGCTGAAAGTCCTCACGGGCTGCAAGGTGGAACCCTGGCTGGCCGGCTTGAAGCCCGGCGAGCCGGTCCAGTTCCTGCGGCAGGGCTATTTCTGCGCCGACAGCCGCGATTCCTCCCCGGAGCGCCCGGTTTTCAACCGCTCGGTTTCTCTGAAGGACGGCTTCCATAAAAAGCAGCCCGGCGCTTAGCGCGCCGGTTTGCCGCTTGCCGGCGGGGAGAGCTTCCGGCGCTCCCCGCCCCTTGATTTTAGAAAGGAACGTCCTGCGGGTCCGCGCCCACAGCGAAGACGCGATGAATCCCTTCCTGGAAATTCTAGCTCTGGCCTGCCTTGCGGCGGGCCTCTTCTCTTTCGCCGTCATCCGGTTCCGGCACATCCGCAGGGATCCGGTTCTGCGAAAGGCGTCGCTGGTTCTGCTGGCTGTTTTCCCCCTGGCGGTCGCGGGCGTGGTCGGAATCCGGTTTCCCAACGTCCCCAAAGGATGGGAGCCTTTTTCGGCCGTCTCCCTTTTCGGCGTGGTTGCCGTTCCGCTCTTTTTCCTTTTTGGCTCGCGGGCGGGGCTGGAAGAAGAGATACGGAGCAACCGCACGGTCCGGCGGCTGT